>NZ_CAWQMW010000001.1:0-146609 GCF_963895965.1 Xenorhabdus sp. PB30.3
TAAAACCATTTAATAATGAAAGATAATTAACATGTTTATTATCTTTCATATTGTCTCTTTGTTAATTTCGTTCACTTCAATCAAACATGCTGCGTCTATTCTCATGAAAAATAAGTGAGAGGCTTCTGCCTCTCACCGGAAACCAGCCTTTAGCTGAGTAAATTCATTGGGTATAAAACAACATCAAATCAGTCTGTCTTTGCCGATGGTTGTATCTGACCAAGCGGCGACAATCGCGGATTTTGTCTGGTTATCAAGGGCGTCCATAAAACCACTGTTTCCGACAGTCGGGGCAAATCCACTCATGGCCTGCACCAGTGAATCTACCACATGAGTTGATAGCGCGGTGAACTCACGTTCTCCTCTCGCATCTTTATCCCCTATCCGGGTGATAATATCCGCCTGATTACCATTGAAGTAATCATTGAAAGTGACCGAACCGGTGGCTTCAAACTGCCCCTGAGCAGAGGTATCGGTGACATGACGAGCTGTCAGCAGTACCAAGTCATAGCCGCTGCGCTGGAACCACAGGTTCTGCCAATTCAGGTTATTGAAGATAATTTTGTCGCTGGATTTGATATCTTCAACGAGGTTATCAATCACATCACCGCTGACGACAAAACTATTCACACCTGTCCCCCCCGTAAAGCGGTTCTGATATCCCCCCAGTACCAACAAATCATCACCGTCACCGCCATTGAGCTGGCTGAATTTGGAAACCACATCGGCGATCAGGTGATCATTTCCTTCTCCGCCATTGATCAGGGCGTGATAACCCATCAGTTTGATGGAATCATTGCCTTCATTACCTTCAATCCGGTTCTCATTGCCGAATACCGTCGCAAAATCATTGCCTTCTGCGAGTGCCACCTGATTGTTGTTACCGATGGCAACGACGTAATCCTGCCCTTCCCCGCTATCGATACTGTTAAAGTTACCGGAGGCCACGATATAATCACGTCCTTCTCCCCCTTCAATGACTCCGCCTTCACCAAAGGCAAAGACCTGATCGTTACCCTTGCCCATATAGGCGTAGTTAATACGGCCAGCCAACACGGCAACATCATCTCCGGCTCCGCCGAACATCATGTTTTCCCGTCCCATCAGAACACCCATGTCATTACCTTCACCGCCGGTGAAAACATTTGAAGTACCGAGCGAGTAGAACGCATCGTCACCACGGCCTCCCCAGAAGTTGTTGTTATCGCCAAGATAAGCGCCCATATCTTTACCGTCACCACCCCAGTTAAAGTTATAGTTACCCAGAGAAACGTGAATATCACCGTCACCTTGCAGATGACCGCTGTTACGCAGGAAATCAAAGGTCTTGTCCTGCATATTCAGTAAATCTGCGGTCAGGTTCTGTTTCAGGCTGGTGACCAGATTTTGCATGTCCTGCTGTTTTTTCTGGCTGAACAAGGTTGCAAACAGGTTTGGCAGATTAAATGAGTTAAAACCGGCTGTGCGTTCTGGCTGTACATTGTCTCCGGGCTGTTCTTCAACCTGTTTTGGCTGGTCATCAACAGGGGCTTTCGTTTTCAGCCCGTGATTTTCAAGGAAAGAATTCAGGGCATCGGTATCTGCCGCCGAATGCTCTTTGATGTAATCTTTCAGGGTTTGCGGATCAATAAGCGCCTTTAACTGATCACTGCTAAAGCCGCTGATAACCTCCAGCATCTCCTGTATAACCGCAACGCCATCCACAGTCTGACCGTTTCGGGAGATAATGTGACCTTCCGCGGTGTAATCCACATTAAAGATTTCTCCTAAAGTGGTATCTGCATCAACACGGGCAAGGCTCCGCAACAGTTTGTTTTTTAGCTGGCGCGGTAAATCCAGAACACTATAAGTGAATGTCGTTCTCGCCAGCCCTGTTGTTGTGTACTGCTGGGTCATCAGGCCAAACAGCGATCCCAGATTAATATCCAGCAGCGACTGAATATTGTCACCGAACATAAAATTCCAGCTACCGGTTGTCACCTGAATATCCGCACCGCGCCCGCCAACAGCAAAGTTAAAGGCGAGTTTTTCATTGGCCTGTCGGAATCGGTCTGCCCGGCTGAGATTACTGACTTTCGGCGCCTCTCCTCCCAGCCACTGGTTGTATTTTTTGTTCAGTGCGCTTTCGATATCGTTCTTCAGGCCACGGCCACTGCGTAATTCCTGAGAACCCATCTCAGTCAGTGAACGGTAATCCACACTGCTGGTCAAATCCAGCCCTGACATATCCTGTAGGTATTTTTTCACACTGGCGATTGTCCATTGCTCTTCCTGAACAGCCAGCCAGCCCGGAGAAGAGAACGAGCCGGAGATATCCTGCAAAACGCCTGACATACGGGATACGCCGTCAAACGGGTTAAGCATTGGCGGTGTCGGAATAGATTTATCCATCATGACAATCAGATCGTTACTGCGTCCCTGATTAAAGCTGATGTTCCGGTTGCCGATGAACAACTGTGCACCTTCCAGTGCCTGATAACCGGCAATATTCACGCTGTGTTTGCTGTCACCGTCTCCCAGATGAACCATGACGTTATTATCGCCAAACGCCAGAGACTTAAAGCCTCCCGTTCCTAATTTAAGGCCGACATTTGTGGTTCCCCAGTTAATGGAGGTAAATTCTCCGTCACCAATTTGCAGCTGCACATTGCCGGAATAACTGAGTTGATTGTTTTTTGATAGTCTGCTCGCATCATCGTTATTCTGAACAAGACGTTTACGTGATGAGTGAAAGGTTTCTCTGTTATCGGCAATCGCGCCGGTGGCGGCTGTACTGGTGTTTCGGCTGCCGATACGCGCAAGTACAATGTCACTTTCAGAGATACCATGACGTACCCGTTCTGAGCGGGTTTCCAGTTCATCGTTAGCATTCCAGTTCAGAACCGTTTTATTGTCATGCAGCTTATGCACCCACTGTTCCTGTGCATCTCTTCGGGTGTATTTACGCCCCGTATTATCCACGGCAATATTACTACTGCGTGCAGAGACTGAAGCACGGATGCCCTGCTGTTTAAGTTCAGTCATAAAATGACGGGCAAAGCCATCGCGCTTATCATCACTGATCAGAGAGCATCCCACCAGGCTGATATGCTCCGGTGTTCCGCCATAGCGGAAATCACGGCTGAACTGTTTTAAATTGATTGCTAATTCAGCCGCATTATAGCCCCCCATGCGGGTATGATTTAATTCAGTAATTTCACGCCCGTGACCGATAATCTGCCAGCGTAGTTTACCTGTCAGTCTGGCTGGATCACCGTATACCACCCGATATTGGCCAGTTGAGTCAAACTGAACAACAATACTGGAATCAGGGTGTTTCCCTGCCAGATTGGCAGCAGCTCTGGCAACAACCGGGTCATTCTCAGTCTGGATAATGATCTGGCTGTCAAAACGGCTGGAGCCGCTTTCCGGTTGCGGTGTAACGGTAATGTCTTCCCACGAAGCAACATTTTGATTATGTAGCGGGCGCTCTGTGCCTAAAGCATTTTTCATGGGGGAGCCATCAAAAATTTCCATTGCCAGAATATCTCTCAGGTTCATTTTGTCATCAATGACCGGACGATAAGAAGCCAGCGCCCGTCCATCCACAACAATCACCTGATTGAAAAAGCTTTCCTGATGCTCATTTTTGGGCATACCGTAGTATTGCGCCATATTCATGCCAGAACGGCTAAAGAAACGCTTAACATAAGCACTGAATTTCTCTGCCGAGGAGAATTCCACAATACCGACATTAGGATCATAGAACCCATACATCCGCGTTCCGCTGTTGTCTTTTGACCACGCCGCCATAGCATGATCCGAGGTATTCAGCTCAAGTAAAATCGCCCGGCCATCCGCATTGGATACCGTAATTTCGTCGATGACATCCTTCACGGTTAATGCCTGATTACCACTCAGTTTTTTCTTCCATGCCCTGAACGTGTTGTCATACATTGGTGCGCGGATATAAAGTGCAGAAAGTGCACCGAGTAATTTACTGGCGTTAGCTTTTTCCGATTCGGCGTACAGCTCCGGATGGCTGAGGACAGAAGCCGCAGAGTAGAGTTTTTTCAGAAAATCATTGCTGACATTATCCTGCCCGTCATTCTCAAGATGTTTTGCCAGCAGAACCAGTTCTGACAGCGGCATGCAACGCCCACCGAAACCATCGTTGGACAGATTCAGCAACATCAGTTGAGGAGCCAGATGTTCGTTTGCCTGTAAATCCTCAGCACCGGTAGAAGCGACATCCCGGAACAGACGGCTGTGTTTTTCTATTCTTGGCCGCAAGCTGAGTTTCAGTGCCCGGTTTTCAATTTCCCAGGATAACGCACCTTTCTGCTCCGCTGTCCAGCTGCCTTTCAGCAGCAGATCCACCAGTTGCTTAATTCCCATATCAGCATGGAAACTCTCAACCAGATGTTCAGCCTGATTATGCCCGTAGCCTGACAGGAATTTTTTTGTCGCCCGCAGATCGTACACTCTGCCGGTTTTATCTGTATGGGACTGTAAAAACTGCATATAACGCTTCAAATCGTTCCTGATGCCTTTGATAGCAGCACTTTCCTGTTCTCGCATGTTAGTTTCAAACAAATTGCTTGCAGACAAATTGCTTTCAGACAAACTGCTTTCAAACAAGTTGGTAACGATCTTATTAGCGTACAGCTCCATCATCCGGCGGCTGGAATCATGCCCCAGATAAGTATGTTCACCAGAGATGTTATAACCGGTGCTAATGAGCTTAGTACGCAGTTTTTCGCCTTCGGTTCCCAGCCCGTCCCGGCCAGTAAGCACCATGATAGGGGTCTTTTTGCTAATACCCTGTAGGTTCTTCTCCACTGAGAATTTTCCGTTAACCGATTTTGCCAGTACAGAAACGACGCCTGTCGGATTCAGGATATTATGAGCTGTAATGGCTTTGGTCATACTGGGCATCGGTCTGTCAAACAGCAGGCCGGCAACAGGTTGCCCTCTTCGTCCAACATAACGGGCCAGATCAGCCGCAATCGGTGCCCCCATTGAATAGCCGTGAATCACAATATTTTCAGGTTTAATACCACGATTGTTGACCAGATAACGGAACATGGTACGCGCATCCTGATACAGGCCGTTTTCAGTGGGGCGACCATCACTGGTACCGTAACCGCGCATACTGACAGCAAGCATATCAACACCCTGCTGTTGATAATGCGTCTGGATTTTACTGGCCTGTTCTTCTGCGGAAGAACCTGAACCATGAATAAACAGCACGACCTTGTCTGACGGCTCCACAGCACTCAGATGGTAATAACCTTCCAGACGCCCCGCCTCACCACGCAACGTGACTTTTTCTGCCATCTTTCGCTCAATTGCCCGGCTAAGCCCTATTTGCACTGCTTTACCGATACGCCGGCGATCATCTCTCATCCCGTACAGCTCATTATTCATAAAGCGAGCCAGCGGGTTACGTGGCTCACTGTCACGTAATGGTGAGCCATCATTTTCAATCGCCACTTTTTCCAGTATCTCTTCATAAAGATCATCCGGCTGGTCCAGGATCCGTCCCACACCATCACTATTTAACCGACGATATTTATTTTTGACCCGCTCAGCCTGTGTCGCCTTCTGCAATGCCTGACCAAATTGAAAGAGATCGTTAGGTTTCCAGATACCATATCCGGGACGCCACGCATGACCGAGAACGTTTTCTGCGCCGCCGGCTTTCAGAACACGGGCAACAACCGTTGAGCAGTTTTTGGCGAAAAGTTGGTAGCGCGCATCCGGGTCTGTGCTGATTTTTTCCCACTCAGCCTGCATTGCCGCTACATCAAGGCCTTCCAGATTGATGCGGAATACCCGTCCCTGATCGGCTTTGCCATCTTTAAAAGCGTTAATGTCAGCTAATTCTCGCTCAGCGAACTGGCGCGTCACATTGCCAATTAAATGCTCCATGCGTTTAGAATTCTGCAATTCTGCTGCCATACGCAGTACTTCGGCAAAACGCTGAGCCACTTCCTGCATATCCATATTGTCATCCCGCCATTGAGCAAGGAATGGCTGATAAATATGAGGCGGTATCTCAGCTGATTTAAGCATCTCAGGATTAGCCAGTGCAGCCATCGCGAAACTTTCACTGACATCCTTAAACTTGGCATCCACGCCTTTTACGGCTCTCAGTTTTTCAACGAATTCTTTCAGTTCACCTGAGCCATCAACCAAACCAAAATCATCATCTTCTTCGGAGGCAACGTCATATCTCAAAGCCGGATTCTGATGAGCAGGCATACTGAGATCACGCCAGCGGATCCGAAAATCAGACTGACTATTATTTGTCTCCATCAGTTCCTGTAAATTAAGGGATTTGCTGCCTGCCGGCCACCAGCTCACATAGTTCATGTCATTGAAATCCCTGACTTCTTCAGGGCTGACTTTCACACGCCCGTGACCAATTTGCAGCGCAGCATGTCCCACGCTACTGTGATCACTCGGTTTCCAGATATAAAGGGTGGCGCTGACCGGCGATAAATGACGCTCAATTTCCCGATGGACTTTTTTGAGGCCTGAAATATCAATCCCGATACCATCTTTTGCCAGATCACTGGCTTTCAGTTTGGAGAAAATGGCGTTGGTGACGTCCTGCCCATATTCTCTGGTAACGGCCTCCATAACCAGTCTGACTCCCTTGCCCGCAGTGTCTTTGGCTATCTTCACACTGAATCGGCCCTGCGTGACGAAATCACCCTGCGTATCAATATAGAGGTGTTTGGAATCACTGAGCTTAGAGTTGGAGAGTTTGTTGTACAGTTCGCTGAAGCTGCCTTCACCTGAACTTCTCAGTGTCGGCTCCGCCAGAGTCATGGATTCAGAAAGGCGCCCATAAATCTGGGATAACAGCTGTTGCATCGCCGGAGTCCGTTTTGAATCCGCGTGCCCAAGCACGTAACCTTCAACCTGCTGGCAGAGGTAGGTTAATTTTTCGATGGCATCCAGTGAATAATCCCGGTCTTCCATCAGTGCCTGCTCATAACGTTGCAGCGCATCAATGACGTTACGGTAACTTTCCCCCATTGGCTTACCTTTTATGTAAGCCTTTTGTTGCAATTCATCGACTGACATCAATTCAGCAGAGGGACGGTAACTCCAGCGACCGTTAATTTTTTCAGCCAAAATCTGCGTACGCCGTTGATCATAAGAAACGATATTATTTTCGATGAAATGCAGTTCTTTGGGGAACTGATCATAACTCTCATAATTAGCCAGAATGAATTGTTCAATGACTTTAAGCTGTGCCGGATCTTTCGGGTTTTCCACCTTAATCATCTTAATCGGAGAATGACGATTTTCCGGCCATGAATGCACTTCAAAAGTATTATCTGCCCCTTCACGGATGAGAATATTCAGTTCAGAACGCAGCCGATAAAACGGCAGTGCTTTATTCAGCATACTATCAATAGCACCCAGCCTGACGTTCAAATCAACTAATGTATCCGGCTGATAATGATCGGCATTTATCTCCCGATATTTTTGTTGCTCAACCGGATTCAGGGCATCGAAACGTACTTTCATGCCAATATCATTATCGTTCAGCCGGCTGCCTATCTGTTTCAATGGCAGATGTTTATATTCGGCAGCGGGTTTATCCAGTAAACGGATCTCACCGACCATCCCTTCACGCTGTAATTGGCGGAGTACCGGTAATTCAAGGTTCCAGAAGGTGCTGCCCAACAATAGGCCACCTTCTGCTATCACATAGACATCCCCGCGGGCTTTAGTTGCATATACTGAACTCCAAAGCCCCATATTGCTCCGGACAGAGGCCTCAATGGCTGATTGCTGCTCTTTTTGACGAATATCATGAGGGTCAAGCGAATGTGAGGCCCAATCCAGCAATCGTTCACTCAATGTGTTACTGAACGCATGCCCCGGTAAATCAGTGTCATAAACGACTTTCTTTCCATTAGGCTGGGCAGCATTCAGCAATTCACGGTATTGCTGGGAATTATTCCCCGAACGCAATGTCACCACACTCTGTTCACCGTCAGCCGGATCAAAATGGTAGCCGTACTGCTCCAGCTGAGCCATGAAACGGACACGCTTATCCCAGTCATAATCAATGGTGGATTCCACAAATAATTTTGCCAGTGAGGATACCTGAACCTGAGGAATAGTGTGTTTAATGCTGTTGAGATAACCTTCGATATAATCGATCATCTTTTGCCGGTTACTCTCATAAAACTCGGCATCAATACGGGCAATTCCCGGTACGGGGATATAATCATCAGCTGAAAAATCCATCAGGCGCTCAGTGTCACTATCCAGCCAGCGATAGATATCCGCGACTTTTTGTGCCCTTGCAGTAATCGTGGATAATGAGGCAGAGTTTGACGGTATCCGTCTGTTTTGCGGTAAACCATAATCTGCAGCTAAACGCTCATTTCCCAGTGCTTCCAGCTTATCTGTCACCGTCGCTGAAATATCAGGCAATGCCCTGCGCAGTGTTTCAGACGCATCAATTTCCCGACTAACTTCATCAGGAAGAGTGATATTGTGAGGCTGCTCATCTGGCTGCCGGGTGGGCACAATATTTGTCTTTCTGGAAATAATGCCTGCTTTAATTTGTAAACGGTCCAGCGCCTGTTTTGCATCAGCCAATGGCACCAGACTATCGTCTGACTCCGGGAGATCCAGCCTGAAACGCCCCTCACCCTGCGCCGCTATATCCTGAGTAATATGGCTGCCGGTATGTTCTGCACCATTTGGTTCATAAGCCGGGCCGGATAAACCACTCCCCTTGTTTTCTCTGCGGGCGGTTTTCTGGCTGCTGTTTTTCGCTTCAATTGCAGCATCCTGCTCTGCCTGCTGGACAGCGTTATATCCATCAGAGGCAGCCTGTGCGGCCCGTATCTTCTGTGACTGTGCCTCTTGCGACCGGAATTCTGCCCGGTTGCGGGCATCTGTAATATCCTTCTGCGCATTCCGTTGATTCTGTTCACTTCTGACAATACCCGCTTCTGACTTTTCCAGAGCTGTATCGATTTGATTCCGGTGTTGCAGAATAGATGAATCCGAAGATTTCAGTTGCTGCTCGGCAATGTTTTTTGCTTTATCCAGTTGTGACTGGAGATCATCCAACAACCTGCCCGCATAATCATGACGCCATTGTGTACCGGAATCTCCCTGATGATGCCCGTTTGGCAGATTATCGAGACTCTCTAGTGCCTTAGCTTTCGCCAGTAGATCATCAGTGATAGCCTGCTCCTCAAGCCTGATGACATCACGCTGTGCCAGCCCGTTCGTATTCAGAGCATCAAGATCGGTTGCTGCCAACTGATTCTGAGTATCCGCAATGGCCGCCAGCTGTTGATCTCTTTCCTGCATCAGTCGTTCACTGTCGGCTTCAGCATTTTCCTTATCGTCCAGCACCTCACCAGCCACTGAGGTTTGTGGTGTCTGCTTCACTTTGACACTTCCAGAACGATTTGAGCATGCAACAATGTTATCCAGAATGTAACCTCGGCCATCACTTCTGCCGGTGCCGCTGAATGCCAGCCGGTTACTACCGGCCTGTGCAATGAGTACCAGCTGTTTATGCTGCCAGGCGATACTATCGCCCGAAGATGAGAAAACAACCTGACCATTCCAGAGCACTTCTATACCGTTATCATCGGTGCTGCCTGCACGCGGTGCAAAGTCAAAATCAAGGGTAATAACTTCTCCCGCTTTCAACTGGTGGAGATCCTGATAAATGGTGGTGTTGGCATGAGCATCCAGTTCAGTCACATGACTACCGTGGCCTGCGTCATCCAGCCCATAAGATGCCGCCGGATGCTGGGCTTCAATCCCGTTGGTGGCTTGCCAACCCTGTGTACCGGCCTCAAAATCCCCGTTGGTAATCAGATTAGGCTTCTGATTTTTCGTGGGTTGCTCTTCTCCATTCATGATGGATTCCAGTCTGCCGACATCCGGTGTTTTCAGCTGGCTCACCGAAGCATGCAGATCGGCGGAAAGCGTGGAGCTGACTTCACCGATTTCCGTCAGTTCAAAGCCTTTCAGGCTGTTTATTTCCGGCAAATTGATGGCACCCCGCCCACGGTAACTGCCTGATGTATTAGCTTCATCACCCTGCACCAGAAAGTTAATTCCCTGACTGCCCATAGCTCCCAGTAACGTCTGTTTGATATTGCCGAACAGCGTTGCCAGTTTATGGCTTTCCGTGTTGCTGGAGGCCAGCGCCAGATTGTAAAAATCCCCGTTACCGATCTGAATAGCGACGTTATTGCGGGCATAGGAAGCGTGGATATTCATCCCGTCACCAACATGGATGTTGGCATTGCCGGTGCCTTTCATTACTGAGACATTCAGCCCGTCACCCACTTTGGTGCTGACATTGAGCTTACCCCAGGCCACATTGACCGAGATACCATCGCCCACTTTGGTATTCACGTTCAAATCACCGTGGGCAGCAACCACGCTCAGGCCATTCCCCACGCTGGTTGTGATATTACTTTTACCCTTCGCCGCGGTAATCTGCATACCATCACCCACTTTGGTGACAACATTACTCTGGCTCCACAGCGCATTAAAGCTGTCGCCCTGACCCACGTGCGTGACAATATTCGCATCGCCTTTCGCCAGTGTGACCTGACGGCCATTACCCACTTTGGTGATCACATTCGCTTTACCCCACGCGCCGGTGTAATCATCACCACGGCCTACATGAGTCAAAATGTTAGCCGAGCCTTGTACAACACTAACCGCACGTCCATCGCCGATCTTGGTCACCAGATTGGCTTTCCCTCTGGCAAAGTTATAGTGATCCCCGGCTCCCACATGAGTCATGATATTGGCATCACCCCAGGCTGCATTGACCGCCAGACCGTCTCCCATTTTGGTCATCAGATTCAGCGTGCCTTTGGCAAAACCCACGGTATTGCCATCCCCGACATGAGTCATAATATTGCCGAATTTGGAAACAAGCAGGCCAACCGTTGTCCCGTTACCGACTTTCGTCAGGATATTCCCCTTGCCCAGTAAGACGCCGGCAGTAACGCCATGACCAACATGGGTGATCACGTTGGCTTTAGCCGCGGCTAAAACCCCCATAAACTCATGTCCGACTTTCGTCACCACATTGGCTTCACCTAATGCCAGTACGCCGGTCAGCCCGCTGCCAGCGTGAGTCATCACGTTAGCCTGACCAAACATCGCTGCCAGTGTTGTGCCATCACCGACTTTGGTCATGATATTGGCATTACCAGCAAACAACCCGAGACTGGTGCCCTGACCCACATGGGTATAAATGTTAGCCTTGCCAATCATCACTGCTGCTGTCAGATCATTACCCGCTTTGGTGAAAATATTGGCTTCCCCCACCATCGCGGCAAAGGTATTACCATTGCCAATATGGGTCATCACATTGCCCACACCAATCATGGCGGCGAGACTATCGCCATTCCCCACCTTAGTGGCAAGGTTACCTTTCGCCACCATCAGGGCAACACTCAGGCCATCTCCTACATGGGTAAACACATTACCCAGTGCCACCATCAGCGCCAGCGCATTACCGTTACCCACTTTGGTAAAAACATTACCGCCGCCAGCCATCATTGCGCAGACTTCACCGTCCCCGATATGGGTAAAAATATTACCGACAGCGAGCATCGCGGCAATAGTTTCGCCGTCACCCACTTTGGTAAAGACGTTACCGACAGCCCCCATCGTACCCAGCGTTCTGCCGTTACCCACATGAGTCAGGACATTGCCCAGTCCCAGCATGATGCCGGTGGTATCTCCGTTACCCACTTTGGTCAGAACATTGGCACCGCCCATCATGACACCGGTTGTTTCGCCATTCCCGAGATGAGTCAGTACATTTGCACCCCCTCCCATCACAGAAAAGACCCGACCATGACCTTTGCGGGTCAGAACATTAGCGCCACCCAAAGCGATAACCCGACTATGGCTGTCATCGGTTTGTGGTAAATCAGACGGGGATGAATCGGAGGTAAGATGAGACGTACTGATATGGGTAATAACATTGGCGATACCGCCACCGTTGAAATTCAGATGGCCTTTTTTGCCTTTCTTGAAAATAACATTTGCCGCACCAGCGCCCCTGAATTCGGTATCACCCATTTCCGAGTTGTGCAGAATAACATTCGCAAGACCGGCCCCTTTAAAGTAAACATTGCCACGGGCCACATTGGATTTAATAACATTTCCCCCTCCCGCGCCTTCGAACCGGACATCACCGCTGCTGTCATTTTTTTTTATATCAGACGTGAATAATGCCTGTTCACGGACACTGCTCACATCAGCAATAGTCCCGGATGTTACCCTGACGGTATTGACGCTGTAATGCACATGACTCAGCGTATAACTGCCTTTACCCAAAGAGGAATAACCGTAATTAGGGCCGATAAATTGATCAGCCATTACTGCCGTTTGATCACCGGCTTTGTACCACGGTGTGGCAATGTATTTCAGCTTCCCGGTTTCAGGGTCGTTTTTCAGTTGAACGACCACAACCTTGGTATATTCCCCCAACACACGGGCATACAGATAAGTATTTTCCATCCGATTGGATTTTACCGGTTTTACATCAACCGTTGAGCCATCGGTAGAAATGGCATATCCCCCCATTCGGGCATCTGACAGCGAAATATTTTCTGCCGCGATCTGAACACCGTCAGCATAAGTTACCCACTCATTTTCCGGCAGTTCTTTCTCTATCGCATGTATCGTAAATGCCTGATGATATTCAGCCTTCAGGCCAGACAGGGTATAGGCGTTATCAAGGTTGATAATCTGGAAACCGTTACGTTCGGAGATATCATGTGATGCCAGATTATTAAGGTGATTACCTTCCTTGAACCACGATGTCGTGAAATATTTCAGTCTGCCGGTTTGCGGATCATTGCTCAGATGGATCTTATTAACTTTGGTTACGTTTCCATCAACAAGTGCAAAGAGGTGGGTATTGGTTTCCCATGCTGATTTAACGGCGGTGACTTTCTGATGGTTTTGGATCCAGTTGCCTGCCAGCGTTGCCGACATCAGAACCATCTCTTCTGCTTTTGCATAGGCCATCCCTTCTCCGCCGAAATTATCATCCGTGCCTTTCCGCGTGATCTGGTTATAGCCACCCGCTCCCATAAAATGGATATTGCCGTGGGTAACATCTGAGTAGAAATGGTTATAACCGCCAGCGCCGGAAAATGTGATATTGCCATTTTCACCATGACGATTAAGGCTATTGTAAGCACCCGCGCCTGAATAGTTCAGATGACCGGATCGGCCATTATGCTGGATAACCGCACCACCGGCTGCCCCGGAAAAAACAATATTACCTTCACCTTCTTTTTCGATTTCCGCATACCCGGATGCCCCTGTTACATTCAGGTTACCGCTGGTATCGCTGATTTTCAGATATGCTGAACCACCGACTACAGTATCATTGCCTGAACCGGTATAAACCGAGGCAGCAATTGAACCTAACGCGATATGATCATTACCACCATACGCATGAATTTGGCCGCCAAATCCGATAGCAACAATATTATTATCACCATCATCAGCGGTGTAGTTTCCTGTAAAAAAGTATTCAACACTTCGCCAGAACGGTTTTCCCATAGTTCAATCTCTAAATTAAATGCCAGAATTAAAGACAAAAACGCCCAATCACAAAAAGCAACTGGGCGTTGATGTTTATCTCAGTGTTAATAAAACAGGTTAAATTAAAATGATGAAAAAATACTCGACAGCCATTTATTTGCTTTCGGTATTGGAAGGAGTCGTCGTATCAGAAGGCCCTGCAACCTCAGCAGGAACAGCGAGAAAGCCAGCAGTCATTAATTTATTGATTTCAGCTTCCATGCGAGGATCTTCCAGCATATTCTTCACCATAGAAACCATATACATAAAACCAGACGCAGGCATATGAATAACCTGCTTTAACTCCAGTTCCTGATCGTTTTCAGCTAATACACCATTTGCCATTTTATTAGGCTCTTGCCCGACAAAGTAGAGGGAGAACACGCCTTTGTTATAATTGACGCTGGAAATGGTTTGAACAAATTTTTCAGACATACAACTAAATACCGTTAAATAGGTTTTAAAATGTTTCAATATCAGTTAATAATTAACCACATTTAGTTGTATCAATATTACGCAGAGCCTAACGGGATAAGCTCTATACACAATGGATTTCAAGATGCGTCGCGGCGGCAAGGGAATAAACCCCCAAGAGCATAGATAACCGTATGTTTATAAAAACGGTGACCGGGGTGAACGAACGCAGCCAACAAAGAGGCAACCTGAAAGACGAAGTGTATAATTCAATAATTGATAACAACCAGAATAAAGAATGGTGAACTTATCACTTCAAATGAAAATATCTTAAATTTAGATTTAAAATCAACATACGGTAGAGACAAAGTCCGTTTAACCACTATAGTGAGTCCGAATAACCTCACCCAATAAGAATAAAAAACATTCTATTATTTTTAACCTGCTTTCAAACAGCCAACAATGGATGAATGGATTGAAGTATGCATCCCTGCTGTAAGAGGGTTCTGCCATCTTTATTGTCACCTATAACTCACCGATACCAATGATAGCCCCATAAACTGAGCAAGCAGTTTCCGTCTGGCGCATCCGGTGTAGTAACAAGTGCCACAACGTCGTCTGGCCGGTGAAGACTCGCTTCTTTAAAAGGATAGCTATCCAGATCAATTAATCCATCTGCACGGATTACCTCCATCACCGAACTCTGCTGGCAACTAAAATGTACGCTGTTCTTCCTTCCGGGAATATATCAGAACTATGATGTCCCTGCTCTTATTGAAAAAATCCATATACTTTTGTTCAGATTTACTCTTTGTTTGAAAAAAATTAATTTTAAATTAAGCTTAAAACTATCCCATTAATTTTAATTAAGCAGGCTAGGATCATTATATGAAATCTAAAGTCATCGTATCCATTTCTTTGATTCTCTCTGTAGTAGCTTATTTTAAAAGAAGGGAGGATAAGACCGTAATTCAGCAGTTATTTCTCTGAAGGTCAATCCTTTTTTTCTGGATTAGATTAACCGGAAAATGACAGTATTAGCGGCATTGTAGATGCTGTACATAACTACAATTAAGGCAAAGGTCATTTGGTTACCCTTTAACATGCTATCATTGCCAATGAAAATCCTATGAAAAAAATAAAAGCTATCCTTATAACTGCTGTTACCACCCTGTTTATGCCTATAAGCCATGTCGTAATAGCCGAAGAAACAAAACCTCAAGGCCTAATAGAAAACCCAAATGTATATACGGAAGATGAAATATTAAGGCAACCCAGACTACTTGAAAATGCAATTGTCTCTTTTATTTATGAACAAAATGATAACCTTGAGAAATTACTTAATCTTTATAAAAGATCGCACAGTCAAGACCCCTATCTGATCCTTTGGGCTGAGGCGAAAATTCTCATGAAAAAAAGAGAATATCAGGAGGCTATCAATAAGCTAGAGAAATTTATCAAAAAGTATGATAACCCAACCGCCAAATTTGATTTGGCCATACTTTACTTACTCAATAAACGATACAATGAATCCGAAAAAGTTTTCAATGACTTATTACTATTAACCCATAATGAAAAAGAAAAGAAAATTTTAAATGATTATATAAAACATATCGAAAAGGGAAAAGAAGTTAAATTTGATATGGGTTTCTCCTTCAAAAGAGATTCCAATATCACAAGAATCACTGATAAAAGAACATATACGGGTCTCCACGACAATATAAGGAAAAAAGATGTCGGGGTTTCCTACAGCCCAGGCATGAGCAAAAAATATTTCTTTGATTCTGGCTTATTCTCTGAATTTGACATTGATGTTTATGGAATTAATTATCGGAAAGAAAAGAGATTTAATTACCTCAACACCAGAATAGGCAATAAATTCGGCTTTGAAGATTATTCAAATTATTTATACTTCAAACCTTTTTATATGAAGGCATTTTATGGTGGTGGTGGTTCATCTAAAGAAGCAAGTTTAAAACCTTATTATGACGCAATTGGATTTAACCTGTTTAAGTTATCGAGTTTAAATGATAACTTCAAATACTCTATTTTTTATGAAAACAGAAATGATTATTATAGCAAGAGAAAAGAACTTAACGGAGACGTTAATTTCGTTAGCAGCTCATTAATCTTTATACCTTTTAATGATTTATATATGTCATTATCCGGGAGCTATGGCATAACAGACAGAAAATCTAAAAAAGATAGTCATCATGACAAGGGGGCTGGTCTTCTAATCAGAAAACTGTTTTTAGATGATTATTTAGTCGAGTTAAGCTATCGAAGGATGAAAACAAATTACCAAGGTAATACTGCATTCCCTCTATGGAAAGATAATTATCCTTTGCCTATTCTATATAAATTCAAAAGAAAAGATGTTACTGATTCCATTTCTCTTTCACTCTCAAATGAAAATATTAATTTATTTGGCATTTACCCAACTCTTACTTTTTCTTATATAAAAAATAAAAGTACCCATTCTCTTTATTCCTATAATGAAAAAGATATTTTTGTTGATTTCAGGAGTCATTTTTAATGGTTTAACTGAACAGAGAGGTTTAGATAGAAACACGCCGACTTAATAAAATGAACAACCATTGTCATCAATATATACTCCGGTTATACGTTATCATCGTGTGAACGGAGTGAAAACGCCAACAGTAAATATGAAACAAAGTTTTCCATCGCTGATATCTACTTGTTTTAATTTGAAAAATAAAATCCTTCTAAAATTTGAAAAAAAAAATATTTAACTTAAACTTAATCTCAACAGTATCTCCTTAGTTTTTCCTAAAAAACAGATTGGAGTCATTATATGAACGCAAAGTCTAAAATATTTTTAGCTCTCGCTCTAGTTCTTTCTGTTACAGCCTGTTCTAAAGGTGGGGGATCCCATTCTTCTTTAGCGACTAATAAGAATCCTGATGATGATGATACTCGTATTATACCATTACCAACGCAAGATAACACCTATATAGCTTATAAACCGAATCCGTCTGATAGTACAAGTGTTGATTTAGCTAATTACGTTGGGAAGAATGTGTGGTTTGCCCTTTCTGGTGATTATTCTTTGGACGCCGGTAGCCAAGAGAACAGGAACCAGAATAAAATAGATTATGGACAAAACCAAAAGGATCCGGGACAGTATGATTATATTCAATTTGGTCAAACGGGTGATTATGTCTATATAGCAAAAGACCTCGGAAAGCCCGGTTATAAATTATTTAAAAACAAAGCTAATAACGCAACGTTAGGGCATACAGATAAGGATATATATCTTGCAAGCCCTTGGATGAAGGTGGAGCATCAGAATGATGGTAGCAACACTTATCATGGTAATGTAGTATTCCAGCAAGATAAAACTAAACAAAACATGATTCGCGATGATTTAACTATGACGCTAAATACTCACAAACAAGATATGGATAATATGACATTTGATGCCTCAATTCAGTTTGATGGCAAGGTGGTAGCTACGTTGTTACAACAACAAGTTCAGGCTTTGAAGAATAAAATTATAGTTAACGGTGTCAATTCTTTTCATACCACGCAGGAAGGTTTCGGTTTTTTGAATGGTCAGACGATATCATGGGGGTATACTGATAAAGATGCTACCAGTGTAAGCGGAATAATTGGCGATCCAAAGAACAATGATCAGTACGGTGCTTTCCTTCTGAATAAGGGGTGAATAAAGAGGCCTTTCCGTAAGGTTAATAAAAATGGCTCACTTAATGTGAGCCATTTTTATTAAATAACTATATATCTACGTAACTGCTCCCCGCCCCATAGAGGGTTTACGGCGGATTTTGCTAACGAGTAAAGCGAGATTAATTGTCGATGTTATCTGGTTGATAAGCAAAACACCGGAACAATAAAATACTGCCAGTCATCAGGTTAACTTAGATTTCCCGCTTGTTGTGTCTGCCCAGGCAGCGATAATGGTTGATTTTGTCTGGCTATCCAGAAAATCAATAAAACCACTGTCACCAATATCAGGTGCAAACCCACTCATAGCCTGTACTAATGTATCCACTGCACTGGCTGAGAGGGCGGTATACTCGCACTCACCCTGAGTATCTTTATTCCCCATCCGGGTAATGATATCCGCACGATTGCCATTAAAGTAATCAGTGAAAGTCACAGACCCCAACGCTTCAAACTGCCCTTGTCCCGATGTATCGCAAATATTACGATTAGTCAGCAATACCAGATCATAGCCGCTGCGCTGGAACCACAGGTTCTGCCAGTTGATATTGTTGAAAATAATCCGGTCACCCAGTTTAATATCTTCAACGACGTTATCAATCACATCACCACTGACGACAAAACTATTGACTCCAGAACCACCTTTGAAGTGGTTCTGATAGCCGCCCAACACCAGCAGATTATTACCTTCACCGCCATTAAACCGGCTGAATTTAGAAACCACATCTGCAATCAGATGATCATTACCAGCCCCACCGTTAATCACTGCGTGATAGCCCATCAGCTTAATAGCATTATTGCCTGCGGTGCCATCTATCCGGTTATAGTTGCCGAATACGGTTGCAAAATCATCACCCGCGCCCAGTAAGACCTGATTGTGATTACCGATGGTGACGACATAATCCTGATCTTCACCTGCATCAATACGGTTGAAATTACCGGAAGCCACGATATAGTCACGTCCTTTACCACCTTCAATCACGCCACCTTCACCAAAAGCAAAGACCTGATCATCACCCTCTCCCATATAGGCATAATTAATGTGTCCGGCCAGCACAGCAACATCATTGCCTGCCCCCCCAAACATCATATTTTCACGCCCCATCAGAACTCCGAGGTCATTACCTTCGCCGCCAGCGAAGATGTTGGAGGTTCCTACTGAGTAAAAGACATCATCACCACGGCCACCCCAGAAGTTATTGTTATCGCCCAGATACGCGCCCAGATCCTTGCCATCACCACCCCAGTTAAAATTGTAGTTACCGAGGGAAACGTGAATATCACCATCACCTTGCAGATGCCCACTGTTACGCAGAAAATCAAATGTATTATCCTGCATGTTCAGTAGATCTGCCGTCAGGTTTTCTTTCAGATTACTCACCAGTGATTGCATTTCTGTCTGTTTATCCTGACTGAACAGCGTCGCAAACAGGTTTGGCAGGTTCAGGGCATTAAATCCGAATGCGCGTTCCGGCTGCTCACTTTCAGTTTGCTCTGTAGGTTTATCTCCTTCATTCAGGGATATTTTATCTTCTGAAGTGTCATCAGGGGCTTTCGCTTTCAGCCCGTGACTTTCGGCAAAGGAGTTAATGCCATCAGTACCGGTGTTCAACCCCGCTTTCAGGCCGTCGAGTAACTTTTGCGGATCAGTAAATGACTTCAGCTGATCACCACTGAATTCACCAATGATTTCCAGCAGTTCCTGCATGATGGCAACGCCATCCACTGGCTGACCGCTACGGGAAACAATACGTCCGTCCGGTGTGTAATCCACGCCAAAAATATCCGCCAGCGTGGTATCCGCGCTGACACCGGCCAGATTTCCCAGCAGTTTATTTTTAATCTGGCGCGGCAAATCGGTCGGGCTGAATGTAAACGTGGTTTTTGCCATGCCTGTGGCGGTATATTCCTGCGTCATCAGGCCAAACACTGAACCCAGATTGGTATCCAGTATCGACTGAATGTTGTCACCGAACATGAAATTCCAGTTACCGGTTGTCACCTGAATATCCGCACCCTGCCCGCCCACGGCAAAGTTAAAGGCCAGTTTCTCATTCGCCTGACGGAATTTATCCGCCCGACTAAGTTGGCTCAGTTCAGGTTTATTACCTTCTCCTCCCAGCCACTGGTTGTATTTCTTATTCAGCGTGTTTTCGAGATCATTTTTCAGCCCACGGCTGCTGCGCTCATTCTCTGTGTTAAGTTCCGTCAGAGTTTCATATTTGACACTGCTGGTCAGATCAAGACCGGATAAATCACGGACATATTTCTTCGCGCCCTCCAGTGTCCACTGTTGTTCCTGCGCTGTCAGCCAGTCTGCTGAACCAAACAGCCCACTCGAACTTTGTGCTGCAACGTTTTGTGATGAAATACTCTGCAATACCCCGGAAATACGGGCTGCGCCATCAAATGGATTAATTAATGGCGGGGTCGGAATGGATTTTTCCAGCATCACAATCAGATCATTGCTGCGCCCCAGATTGAAACTGATGTTACGGTTCCCCACAAACAATTGTGCACCTTCAAATGCCTGATAACCGGCGATATCAACACTGTGCTTGCTGTCTCCGTTCCCGATGTGAACCATCACATTGTTATCACCAAAAGCCAGCGATTTGAAACCACCGTTACCCACCTTGATCCCCACATTCGTGGTTCCCCAGTTAATGGCGGTAAATTCACCCTCACCAACCTGTACCTGAATATTGCCGGAATAACTCAGATGACGATCAGAAGCCGTATCATTCGGGGCATTGCTATTCGGAGCACTGTCATTCTCTTTTTCACGCTGTTCGGGTGCATGGAATGTCTCGGTATTTTCAGCGATTGCCCCTTTCGCCCCGGCTTCAGCACCGGAGTGACCGACAAGAGACAGCGCAATGTCATTTTCAGAGATACCACGGCGGATATGTTCAGAATATGACTCCAGTTCACCCTTGTCATTCCAGCCCAACACAATTTTGTTGTCCACCAGCTTGTGAACCCACTGTTCCTGAGCATCCCGTGTATGTTTGCGGCCGGCGCTGTCTACCGCAACTTCGCTGCTACGGGCTGATACCGAAGTACGCAGTCCCTGATCGTCAAGTGCTGAAATAAAGCGACGGGCAAAACCCTCACGCTTGTCATCACCAATCAATGAGCAACCAACAAGGCTGATATGTTCAGGGATTCCTGCCTGTCTGAAGTCTGCGCTGAACTGTTTCAGTTTCAACGCCAGCTCATCGGCACTGTATCCTCCCATACGGGTCAGGTTCTGGGCTGATTCATCACGCCCGTGCCCGACTATCTGCCAGCGTAATTTACCGGAAAGCTGAGCCGGATCGCCGTAAACCACACGATACTGACCGTTGGCATCAAGCTGGACAATAACACTGGTATCAGGGTGTTTCCCTGCCAGACTCGCAGCGGCTTGCAAAGCAACAGGATCGTTTTCCGTCTGAATAATGACCTGGCTGTTGAAGCGGCTTTCTCCGCCTTCAGCATGAGGTTTAACCGCAACTTTCTCCCATGTTTCGACATGCTGATTGTTAACCACACGTTCAACAGCTTCTGGCGTATTATCTTTAAGCGGTTTTTTCACCTCATTGATAGCTGTATCGTTATAATCTTTTGCCGGAAGCAGACCTGATACAATCTGTTCAGCATACTGGTTCATTAACCGGTTGCTGGCTGTATGATCATAGATAGTCTGTTCACCCGATACCTGATAACCCTCTGTGACCAGTTTAGTACGGAGTTTTTCACCCGCGTCACCCAGCCCTTCGTTATCAGTCAGCAACATGATTGGTGTCTGTTTCGAAATACCCTGTAGATTTTTCTCAACTGAGAACTGACCATTCACCGCTTTTGCCAGTACACCAGTGATACCTGCCGGGTTTGGTACTTCATGGGCAGTTATCGCTTTGGTCATACTTGGCATCGGTCTGTCCAGCAATAAACCGGATACCGGCTGACCATGATGTTCTGCATAACGGGCAAGATCGGCCGCAACCGCGCCCCCCATTGAGTAACCATGTATGATGATATTTTCTGGTTTGATACCACGATCATTAACCAGATAATGGAACATCGTACGGGCATCCTGATACAACCCTTTTTCATTCGGGCGGCCATCGCTGGAACCATAACCACGCATGTTCACCGCCAGTAAATCAATACCTTGCTTCTGGTAATGATTCTGAATAGCACCTGACTGTTCTTCCGCTGATGAACCGGAACCATGAATGAAAAGAATCACTTTTCTGGATGGATTCTGGCTAGTGGCTGCATCACTCCCTTGTTCAGCCTGCCCTTGATCAGATACGTGATAATAACCTGTCAGGCGTCCGGCATCTCCACCTAGCGTGACTTTTTCCGCCGTGCCGCTTTCTACTGCATAATCCAGCAGGATTTGTGTATCTTCATTGATATTGCGACGGGCATCTTTGGCACCGAAAAGTTCATGATTCAGGAAACGTTTCACCGGGTTAAAAGGTTCCTGATCCTGTGGTGGTGTGCCATCATTCTCAATAGCCACCTTTTCCACTCTTTTCGCTTCCACGATTTCCGGTATCTGGCTCTTGTCGTTACCTTCAGCCTGATCCTGATCTGTCAGATCCTCACCAATGCGACGGTTTTGCTTCCTGACCGTATTTTCCGCCTGTGCTGCCTGTGATTCCTGTAGAGCCTGCGCATAATTGAACAGTTCGGTTGGTGTCCAGACGCCAAAATGAGGCTGCCATTTATGCCCGATAACCTGATCCGCACCGCCCGCTTTGAGCACTTTGGCAACAATGCTTGAGCAGTTACCGGTCAACAGCTGGTAACGGGCGTCAGGGTTCTGGCTGATTTTATGCCACTCAGCCTGCATTGCGGCCACATCCAGCCCCGCCAGATTAATGCGGAAAACACGCCCCTGATCCGGTTCACTGGCCTTGAAATCCTGAATATTGCTCAGCTCACGTTCTGCAAACTGGCGGATCACATTAGCCACTCGTTTTTCAGTCAGCTCTGGTGTCTGCTGTTTTGCCGCTGTCCGCAATGCCTCGGCAAAGTTTTTACCCACTTCCAGCATATCTATGCTGCCGTCTTCCCACTGCTGCATGAACGGGCGGGAGATATGTTCCGGCACACCGGCAGATTTCAGCAGGTTAGGATTGGCAAGGGCTGCCATCGCAAAACCTTCGCTGATCTCCTCAAATCTTGCATCAACGCCTTTTGCGGCCTGTAATTTTTCAATAAACCGCTCCAGCTTACGTGAGCCATCGTGCAGGCCGAAGTTATCTTTCTCCTCGGAAGCAACATCCAGCTCCAGCGCGTCATTTTGTCCCGCCGGCTGGCTGAGATCACGCCAGCGCAGTTTTACATCCGGATGCTCTGCGGTGGAAACATCAAAAATACGGCGGACACTGGTTGATTTACCACCTTTCGGCCACCAGCTGACATAGTGTTTTTCATTGAATTCGGCAGCATTTTCAGCCGTAATTTCCATACGCCCGTGCCCGATTTGCAGGGCTGCATGCCCCAATCGGCTGTGATCGCTGGGTTTCCAGATAAACAGTGTGGCACTGACCGGAGACAATTGCTGTTCAATTGCCTTGTGGATTTTTTTCAGGCCGGAGACATCAAGCCCTTTACCATCTTTCGCTAAATCACGGGGATGCAGGTTGGAGAAAACCGCTTCCGCCACTGACTGACCATACTCTTTAGCAACCGAGGTTTTAACCTGTTCAACCGCTTTTTCCGCCCATTCCGTTTTCACCACAGTCTGAATATTGGATTTTCCACGGGTAACGAAATTCCCCTGTTCATCAATATAAAGATGCTTGGATTCTTTCAGGCTGGCATTGCTCAGTTTATTGTACAGATCACTGAAACTGCCTTTCGCGGTGCTTTCTACAGCGGATTCGGCAATCGCCAGTGTTTCATTCAGGCGCACCTGAATTTGTGATAGCAGGTTTTTCAGTGCCGGAGTACGTTCTGAATCAGGGTGCCCCAGAAGATAGCCTTCCACCTGCTGACGCAGACCGGAAAGTTTTTCAATGGCTTCCAGATCATAATCCCGGCTGTTTTTCAGCTCGTTTTCATAACCTTCAAGTGCATCCAGTACGTGCTGATAACTGTCTCCCCGGATCTTACCTTTAACGTATGCCGCTGCCTGCAACTCATCAGCAGACATCAGCTCAGTTTTTGGTTTATAGCTCCAGCTACCGTCTGTTTTTTCAGCCAGAATACGGGTACGACCGTTATCATGAGAAACAATGCGATCTTCTACCAGATACAGCGTATCAGGCAGTTGTTGGTAGTTATCATAGTTGGCGAGAATAAAACGTTCGACCGCTTTGACTTGTTCAGCATTATCCGTGTCTTCCACAATAATGCTTTTGAAGCCGGTGATTTCAGAGCCATCACTGTTCCTGCCCGGCCACGGGCGGATTTCAAAACCATCGTAATCATCAGATTCACGCACCAGCAGATTACGTTCAGTACGCAACCCGTAGAATGGCAGTGCCTGATTCAGCAGCGTATCGATGGCACTGGTTTTGATATCCAGATCAATCAGGGTATCCGGCTTATAGCCGGTAGGGTTCTGTGCCAGCAGCCTTTCCTGTTCTTCAAAGCTGAGTGAATCAAAACGTGCTTTGACAGAAACACCGGCATCCGTCAGCCTGCGCCCGATATTTTCCGGTAATACGCCCTGATATTCTTTGGCTGCTTTGTCCAGCAGACGAATTTCCCCTACCAGTCCTTCACGCTGCAACTGGCGCAATACCGGCAGTTCAACATTCCAGAAATAGTTACCCAGACGCAGGCCACCTTCTGCGATGACATAAACATCATCACGTGAGCCGGTTGCGTACAGGGAACTCCAGAAACCGGTATTACTCCGTGCCGATGCGTTAATCACTGATTTCAGCGCAT
Organism: Xenorhabdus sp. PB30.3; assembly: GCF_963895965.1. Taxonomy (NCBI): domain Bacteria; kingdom Pseudomonadati; phylum Pseudomonadota; class Gammaproteobacteria; order Enterobacterales; family Morganellaceae; genus Xenorhabdus; species Xenorhabdus sp. PB30.3. The sequence goes on from NZ_CAWQMW010000001.1 coordinate 24,634, forward strand.
TCTGCTCAGCAACATCCGGATCAAGGAATATGCCTCCCCAGCGCATCAGGGTTTTGTTGAGTTCGATGGCAAATGAATTACCTTTTACATCAATATCGTAAACAACCTTTTTGCCATCCGTCTGGGCAGCATCGAGAATATTACGGTACTGTTTGAAATTTCTGCCTGACCAGAACGAGACAATGCTTTTATCGCCATGAACAGGCTCAAAACTATAACCATAATGTTCCAGCCTTGAGACGAATTCGACCCGCTTATCCCAGTTATAATCAATGGTGGCATCAACAAACAGTTTTGCCAGCGAGGTTCTCTGTTCTTTCGGGATGCTGTTTTCCGTGCCATTCAGGTAGCCTTCAACAAACGTCACCATTTTTTGTCTGAGCACATCGGGAATATCTGCATCCACACGCTCGAAACCCGGCACCGGAATATAATTTTCCGTTGCGAGGTTATTATCGCTATCCAGCCACTGATAAATATTAGCGACTTTCTGTGCCCTCAGCGCTGCACCGGAATTTTCTGGCGTATCAGTATGTTCCGGCTGGCTTTTGCCTGCTCCCAGTGCATTCAGCCCACTGAGATCCAGACCGGAAATTGATAGCTCTCTTCTGACAGGCGCGGCTGGTGTTTCATCCGTACTGACAGTGGATGATGGCTTACTGACAGACGGCTGCGCTATTCCTGTATTATCGACGTTCGGAGTTATATGCTGCTTTCTGGCTCGTATGCCCGCATTAATCTGCAAGCGATCCAATGCTGCTTTTGCATTATCCAGCTCGCCCAGATCTTCTTCCAGATATTGCAGTTCCGGAGCAAATTCGTTTTCTGTCTGAACAGCAGATTCAGCATCAATAAAGGAATGCGTTTTCCCGGCCTGATTTTCAGCCTGCTTTTTAGTATCGGTATCAGCAGGGATCTGTCCTGACAACCCACTTCCCGCCGCTTTCTCACGGCTCGGTAGTTTGTCGCTATCAAGTTTTGCAGCTTTGGCATCTGACTGCACCTGAGCTGTTTTTATTTCTGCCGCAGATACGGCATGCTGACCACGTTGTTCCGCTTTCTGTGCTGCCGATTTTCCGTCACGGCCTGCCTTCTGAGCCTGCTGCTGATGAGCAATAGCCTCCTGCTCCCTGAATTCAATATCAGCACGGGCATCTTCAATCCTCTGCATGGAGTGCTGACGATCCTGCTCTCCTTTGTTAGCACCTGATTCAGATTTAGCAACGGCGTCTTTCACTTCTCCCAGACGCTCCGCTGAGGCCTGCTGAGAATGTTCCAGCTGCTGTTGTGCCGTCTCTTTTGCACTGTCGAGCTGAGTCTGGATGTTACCTAATAAACCATCAGCATACTGATCACGCCACTGCTGACCGGATTGCCCATGATACGTAGAGTAATCATTCAGCGCTTCCAGCCCTTTGGTTTTTGCTATCAACTCTTGTGTGATTGACTGGGCTTCATCCCTGATGGCTTCACGCTGCGATTGACCATTGGCATTCAACGCCGTCAGATCAGTATTTTCCAGTTGTGCCTGAGTATCGGAAATTGCCGCCAGTTGTTTCTCTTTTTCCTGTGCCAGTCGCTGGCGATCAGCTTCTGCGTTTTCCTTGTCCTGCAAGGCATTTGTGGCTGCCTGATCCTGCTCCACGTAATCAGCAATATCCTTGTCCGACCATTCAGAGCGGGCAACGACGTTATCCAGCACAAAGCCTAAGCCATCACTCACACCAGTACCGGCAAATTCGAGCCGGTTACTACCTGCCTGTGCGGTGAGAGTTAACGTTTTATTTTTCCATTCCGCTTTACCGCTATCATCTGCCCAAATGGAAAAAACAAGCTCTCCGTTCCAGAGTACATCTATGCCATTATCATCAGAAAGACCAGCACGCATGGCGTAATCAAAACTGACGCTGATAGGCTCTCCCTCAACCAGTCCGTTGATATCCTGATAAATACGGGTGTTGATATCCACATCAAGTTCACTGACCCGCTCGCCATGTCCCTCTTTGCTTAAACCATAAGAAACAGCGGAAGTGTGAGCTTCAATCCCGTTTGTGGAATGCCAGCCCGCAGAACCTTGCTCAAAATCACCATTAACAATCAGATTACCGGCCTGACGTTTTTCATGGCTGAGACTACGCTGCATTGCCTCAGTATCCGGTGTATCCACCTCCGACACCGCACCTTGCAGGCTCTCACTCAGATCAGAAGTGACTTCATCCACTTCTGTCAGTTTAAAGCCATCCAGTGAGGAAACTTCCGGCAGATCAATGGCTCCGCGCCCTTTGTGGGTTCCTGATGTGTTGGCCTCATCACCGTTTACCAGATAGCTGATGCCCTGACTGCCTGCTGAGCCAAGCAATGTCTGTTTGACGTTATCAAACAGTGCGCCCAGTTTGTTACTCTGGGTATTGCTGGTTGCGACAGCCAGACTATAAAAGTCACCATTACCAACCTGAACGGCGACATTATTCCGGGCGTAAGAGGCGTTGATGTTCAGGCCGTCACCCACTCGGATATTGGCATTGCCTGCGCCTTTCATGACAGAGATATTCAGGCCATCACCCACGCGGGTGTTAACGTTATATTTGCCCCATGCCACGTTGACAGAGACACCATCACCCACTTTGGTATTAACATTCAGATCACCATGAACAGCGGTGACACTCAAACCATCACCCACGGTTGTGGTGATATTGCCTTTACCTTTGGCGACGGTTGCCTGAATACCATCACCCACTTTGGTGACAACGTTACCCTGACTCCATAATGCGTTGAAGCTGTCCCCTTCACCGATCTGAGTCACGATATTGGCATCACCTTTAGCCAGTACAACATTGCGCCCATCACCGACTTTAGTAATGACATTCGCTTTGCCCCACGAGCCGGTGTAATCATCACCATTGCCGATATGGGTAATAATATTGGCCTGCCCCTGAACAACGGTAATTTCCTGACCATCACCCACCTTAGTGATGACGTTCGCTTCCCCTTTGGCGAAGTTGTAGCGATCTCCGTTACCATAGTGAGTCAGAATATTGGCTTTACCCCAGACCGCATTCACGCCTGTACCGTCACCCACTTTGGTAATGATATTGGCTTCGCCTTTGGCAAACCCGATCGTGTCACCATCACCAATGTGAGTCATGATGTTACCGATTTTGGAAACCAGCAGGCCAACAGCGGTTCCGTCACCCACTTTGGTCAGAATATTCCCTTTACCGTTCAGCAGGGCGGCTGTTGTGCCTTCCCCGATATGGGTTACTACGTTGGCCTCTGAGGACGCTACAACACCCATAAAGTCATTACCGACTTTGGTCACGATATTTGCTTTACCCAGCGCCAGTACACCCGTCATACCATCGCCGACGTGAGTCATGATATTGGCCTTGCCAAACATCGCTGCCAGTGTTGTGCCATCACCGACTTTGGTCATAATGTTGGCCGTACCGGCAAACAAACCGATGCTGGTGCCTTCTCCGACATGGGTATAAATGTTGGCCTTGCCTATCATTAATGCCGCAGTCAAATCATTACCGACTTTTGTCAGAATGTTGGCTCCGCCAATCATGGCGGCAAAAGTAGAACCATGACCGATTTGCGTAAAAATATTCCCTTTGCCGATCATGGCCGCCAGTGCATCACCGTTACCGGCTTTAGTCGCAATGTTACCTTTGGCGATCATCAGGGCAACACTCATACCATCACCGATATGGGTGAATACGTTGCCGAATGACAGCATCAGTGCCAGCGCATCACCATTCCCCACTTTAGTGAAGATATTGCCGCCACCCGCCATCAGTGCACACGCATTGCCCTCACCGACATGGGTAAAAATATTGCCGAAAGCAAGCATTGCGGCAATGGTTTCGCCATCACCGACTTTGGTGAAGATATTTCCTGCTCCCGCCATCACGCCCAGAGTTTGCCCGTCACCGACATGAGTCAGGACATTGCCCAGCCCCAGCATGATGCCGGTGGTATCTCCGTTACCCACTTTGGTCAGGATATTCGCCCCGCCCAACAGAATGCCGGAAGTGTTTCCATCCCCGACATGAGTCAGAACGTTAGCCCCGCCGCCCATCACAGACAGCAGATCACCTCTGCCTTTTTTGGTCAGAACGTTAGCACCACCCAGAGCAATGACTTTTGTATTATCAGATTTGGTCGCATCTGAGTGATTGCTGATGTGGGTAATAATATTCGCGCCACCCAGCATGCCGGATTCAAGAGAGCCTTCGCCAATCTTGGTCAGAATATTGGCGCCTCCGGCCAGAATGGCAGACACTTTTCCCTGTCCCACCTGAGTCAGAACATTGGCACCGCCAACACCCGACCAGACCGCATCACCATGACCAATCTGAGTATGAGTATTGAAACCACCGCCCATTGAGACGCGGCTGTTCCCATTTCCTTTGTGAATGGAAATGTTACCGACAGCCAGAAGATGGGCAAGATAGCGCCCGTCACCGACACGAACCAGCACGTTAGCTGCACCACCGGCATTGACTTCCATATCCCCGCGCTTCCCTTGATGAAGAAGCACGTTGGCAATTCCGGCACCATTAAATTTCAGATTGCCTTCCTTGCCTTTTTTGATGATGACGTTTGCACCACCGGCACCGTTAAATTCCGTATCACCGAATGCAGAGGTGTGTTCAATAACATTGGCAATACCTGCGCCACTGAAATAAACGTTGCCTTTTGTAACATTGGATTTGATAACGTTACCGCCACCAGCACCTTCAAAACGGACATCACCTGAAGTTTCACGACGCTCAGTCACCGGAAACAGTGACTGGTCACTGTATTCGTGTGTACTGGCAACACGCTCGGTAGTTGTCTGTACCATTCTGGCGCTGTAATGAAGATCACTCAGTGAATAACCGCCGGTTCCCATCGGAGTATAACCGTAGCTTTCTGAGATGATTTTATCTGCCAGATTGATCGTATGGTCGCCTTCCTTATACCAGGGGCGGGCAATGTATTGCAGTATTCCGGTTTCAGGATGGTTTCTTAACTCGATCACCACAATTTTGGTATAAACACCCAGTTTTTTGGCATACACATAGGTGTTTGGCTGGCGATGGGATTTAACCGCTGTTACATCAACCTTGGTGCCATCCTGATAAACCGCATAGCCGCCCATTCTGGCATCAGATAAAGTGACATCGGCGGCCTTAATACGCACACCACTACCATATGTCACCCATTCGTTTTCTGTCAGTTGTTGCTCTACTGCCTGAATCGTGGTGGCTTGCTGGTGTTCAACAACCAGATTTGACAGGGTATAGGCTCCGTCAATCCCCACATCCACAAAACCGTTCTGCGCAGAGATATCCTGTTTTTCAAGCCCCTGAAGGTGATTACCCTCTTTATACCAGGCGGTAGAGTGGTAGGTCAGTTTTCCGGTTGCGGGATCATTGCGAAGCTGGATTTTATGAATTTTAGTGTAAGTGCTGTCAGCAAAGGCAAACAGGTAAGTGTTCGGCTCCCGTGTTGACTTAATGCCTGACACCTGATTATCGCTGCCAATCCATGACCCATTCATGGTCGCACTTTTCAGGATAATCTCTTTGGCATCAGCGTACTCTATGCCTTCGCCGCTCAAGTCACTGTCAGCGCCTTTACGGATAATCCGGTTATATGCGCCCGCTCCGGCAAAGTGGATATTCCCCTGTTCTACATCGGAGTACAGGCTGTTATAACCACCGGCTCCCTTAAAACTGATATCACCTTTTACACCTTTACGGGTGATCCCGTTATAACCGGAAACCCCCGCGTAGTTGATAGCACCGTTATCACCGGTGTGATTGATGTTCAGCCCACCAGCAGCACCGGCAAACTCTATCGTACCGTTATGTGTTTTATTAATGGCGGTATATCCTGACCCGCCTTTGACCGTCAGGGAGCCACTTGTATCATTGATGTTCAGATAACCGGCACCACCGACAACCGTATCATGACCCCATGTTGTATTGACTGTGGCACCGATTGACCCGACGACAATATAGTCATTACCGCCATAAGCATTAATAACGCCGCCAACGCCTATCGCATGTATTGTGTTACCGTCATTATCATCCTCATATCTCCCGGTAAAGAAGTATTCCGTACTTCGGTTAGATGATTTCCCCATAAATATTCCTGGTGTTGGGCAAAAAATTAAACAGTAAACCACTGTATCCGGCGGATACAGCGGTCATTTTTAACATCCAGAATACCCCGGACAGTACAGGCTCTCTGGCCTTTCCAGGCCGCAAATACACGGCGGCGCAAATCCCGGGCGATATCATGTGCATGCCCGAATGGGGCTATCATTTCTGGAAAAAAGATATGCTGACCAGAGCGCCAGTCTTCATGCAATATCTCCCTTTCACCGGAAAGAATTGCCGCGCGGCTGCTGTCAGACAAAAAAGCCCAATTACAAAAAGCAACTGGGCGCTGGTGTTCATCTTCGTAATAGCAAAACTGATTGAGCTGAAATGACGGTAAGATACGTTGTTGCCATTCGGCAACTAAATAACGGCGATGCAGGGGGGAATGTTGGCAAAGTAACATTACCCCGCCAATGATGGCCTGTATTTCAGTCTGATTCAGGGTTGCCGGTTGATGTGTGATCATCATAATAAAGCAACTATCCGGCTGATTTTATTTTTATTTTTTAGTATTCCGTGCAGCACGTTTTTCCGGCTGTTCAGCTTCTGCAACTGTATTGTCAGCTTCAGCCGTCGCGGGGCTTTCATTTATTTCCGGCATCGGCAAAAAACCGGCTGCAATCAGTTTATTGATTTCGGCTTCCATACGCGGATCTTCGAGCATACCTTTCACCATAGAAACCATATACATAAAACCGGATGCCGGCATATGGATAACTTGTTTTAACTCCAGCTCCTGATCGTTTTCGGCCAGTACACCATTTGCCATTCGCTGAGGATCCTGACCAACAAAATAAAGAGAGAACACGCCTTTATTGTAATTAACGCTTGAAATTGTTTGAACAAATTTTTCAGACATATCACTATCCATTAAATAAATATTAACCCAATGTTAAAGGTATATTAAATTGAAATAATTAAATGATAAATGAATGCTATACTCCGCAGAATTTCATTTATTATTAAATTCCGTTTTTGCCGTAAATTGATTACAAAAAATCAGTTGGTTAAAGCGTATCAAAAACACCATTACAACATGAGTGAATAATCAGAATGAAGATTTAAAACATACATAAAATTCAACATAATCTGTAATGGCAGACAAAATAAGAGAAAAAAAACAAATAAATTACCGGCCACTTTGATCGAAAATATATCTATTTGCTCTTTAAAATCAACATATAAATATTAAAATGTCTGTTTAGACACCGCATTTTGTCCCAATAACCCACGCTAATATCCACAATCATAACAGATAATAATTGTTATTAGATTTATTAAAAATATTTCATCGAGAAATACCACACTCTTTTTCTGGTTGTTTCTTTAATTTGAGTTTTGACTTTCGTTACAAATAGACTTCCATGCATGAATGAAATAGAAAAAACAACATTATCATTAATTAAATTAATAATAATGATATCTAATGGCAAGCCCTCGGTTATATCTGATAAAAACATAAACAATAATGATGATTACCCTGCCGCTTTAAATAAATTAAAGAAAGAACACAATGTATCCATTAAAAATAAGCGTTCGATAAAGAAGAAAATTAACACATTATCTTTACCGGCAATTCTGTTTGACAATAATGGAAATCCTTTTATTTTAGCAAAATGCGATGAACATCGGGTACTAATACAAAAGCCCCATCAGGAAAAGCCGGAAATATTGGATAAGGAAGATTTTATCAATTTATGGAACGGTCATTGGCTGAAAATAAAGCAAAACAGTAGCCAATTTAATATCCACTGGTTCATTCCCGAATTTATCAGGCAGAAGAAAAATCTGACTGAAATACTACTATTTTCTTTCGTTTTGCAGATCTTAGCCCTGATCTCCCCCTTATTCATTCAGGTCGTGATGGATAAGGTATTGGTACATCAGGCGCTATCCACACTGGATGTACTGGTATTCGGTCTTATATTCGCCGGAATTACTGAAGTTGTCCTGAGAGGACTGCGCGAGTATCAGTATTCTCATACTGCCAACCGGATTGATATCAAACTGGGGCTGAAACTGGTTCAACATCTGTTTGGACTGCCTTTACTGTTTTTCAAAACCCGTCAGGTGGGCGCGATTGTCACACGGGTACGGGAACTGGAAACCATCCGGGAATTTTTAACAGGATCGATGTTTACATTATGCATTGATGTCCTGTTTATGTTTGTTTTCATCTATGTTATGAGCCTGATTTCCGGCACATTAACCCTGATTTTTCTGATTACCATCCCCTTCTATGCCCTGCTGGCATGGTGGGTTACACCGAAACTCGAAAAATCGGTAGAAAAACAGTTCACTCATGCGGCGCTCAATACGTCATTTCTGACAGAAACTGTCGCAGGCGCTGAAACGCTGAAAAGCCTCGCAGCAGAACCACGTTTCACCCGACGCTGGGACAGCCAGACTGAAAATATGGTCAGTACCAGTTATGAGGTTCAGCAATGGGATAACCGCTCCAGTCATCTGGTTATGCTGTTACAGAAAGTCACCAGTGCCGTTATTATCTGGCTTGGCGCATCCGAAGTCCTCTCCCTGCATATGACTATCGGTCAGTTGATTGCCTTTAATATGATGGTTAATCATACCCAACAGCCGTTAGCCAAACTGGTTCAGCTCTGGGGGCAATTTATCCGTACCCGGATTGCCGTCGATAAGCTGGCAGATATGCTGAATTTACCGACAGAGCAGCAGTCTGTTGCAAAACAATCTGTCGCAAAGCAATCCGTAGAAAAACAGGCAGAGAAGAAACAGGTGGCACTAACCGGTGCGATTTCCTTCTCTGATGTCGTTTTCCGTTATCAGCCTGATATTCCTCCGACCATTAACCATTTCACACTGGATATCAGGGCAGGAGAAACTCTTGGCGTTGTTGGCACATCCGGTTCCGGGAAAAGTACCCTTGCCCGTCTGTTACTGCGCCTGTATACCCCGGAGCATGGAACAATCAGGCTGGACGGTATTCCGCTACAACAACTGGATACGGAATTATTAAGGCAACAGGCCGGGATCGTGTTACAGGAAAATTTCCTGTTCAATAAAACCGTCAAGGAAAATATTGCCCAATCACGGCCTGACGCACCGCTGTCTGATGTTATTGAGTCTGCAAGGCTGGCAGGCGCACACGATTTTATTCTTAAACTGCCGTTAGGGTATGACACAGTTATCGCAGAAGGTGGTCAGTCACTGTCAGGCGGGCAGCGACAACGTCTGGCGATTGCCAGAACCCTGCTCTCCGATCCGCGAATTTTGATCCTCGATGAAGCCACCAGCGCGCTGGATGATGAATCACAGGCCATTATTCAGACCAATATGGCGGGTATTGCTCAGGGAAGAACCGTCATCACTATCGCACACCGGCTCTCCACTGTACGTCAGTGTGACCGGATTATTGTGCTGCATCACGGCCAGATCATCGAACAGGGCAGCCATGAACAGCTTTTACAGCATGGCGGGCATTACCAAAAACTCTGGCAATTGCAACAGGAACTAAAACAGGAACAGGAGGGTTCTTCCCATGTTTAAGGCCATTTTGCGTAAAGGGCTGAAACGCCTGCGTTCTCCTTCTCAACATTACGATTTTTTACCCACGCATCTGGCATTATCGCAACGTCCGCCTTCGCCGTTTGCCCGCTATACCGCAATCGCGCTCAGTATCGGTGTACTGGTGCTTCTGCTGTGGGCGTATCTGGGAAAACTGGATGTACAAGCCACGGCAACCGGACGCCTGATAGTATCCGGTCGTTCACAGGTGATTCAGGCCTATGAGCAGAGCCGTCTGGCGATTATTCATGTCGCCAACGGGCAACACGTTGAAAAAGGCGCAGAACTGCTGACACTGAACACACTTGGTGTCAATCAGGACATTACCCGTATGCTTGAACAGCGTGAATATCTCACCGAAGAAAAGATCCGTTATCAGGCATTGTTAGATAATCACGCCCCTGAATCATCCGAACTTTTTCAGCAACAATCCGCTGTTAGTCAGAAAAAAATTCTGACACATTACCAGCATGAAAAGCAGGAATTCGATGCGGTTGTAACCAATATTTATGCTGAAATGAATGTCAATCTCTCTTCACAGAAAGCCAAAGAGAATGATATTCAGGCACTGAGCAACCTGCGCCAGAATATCAGCCAGCGCTTACAAGCCAGAAAAACATTAAGCCAGCAGCAGGTTATCAGCCGGGTGGAATATCTGGAGCAAGAAAAAGAGTTTCTGGAGACAGAACGTCTGCTGACGCAACAAAGGGCGGAACTTGGCGTCCTGATGACGCAGAACAAGAGTCTGGAAGAACGGCTGAAGAGCCTGAAAACGCAAAAAGATCGCGAATGGTTTGAAAAAATCAAGCAGGCGGATATGCAGCTCTCTGTACTGAAACAGGAGCTGTCAAAAATGAAAGAACGGGAAGAGCTTTCAGTCGTTCGCTCTCCGGTAACAGGTACCGTCCAGCAGTTGAGCGTCCATACGCTGGGGGCAGTGTTGCAACCGGCACAAAATCTGATGGTGATTGTTCCTGACGACCATATACAGCTGGCTGAAGTCCAGATCCTGAATAAAGACGTTGGTTTTATCCGTCCGGGGCAGCAGGTCACCGTAAAAGTCGATGCATTCCCTTATACCCGCTATGGCACCATTGAAGGCCGATTGTTAAGTGTTTCCCGCGATTCCACGGTAGATGAACGGCTGGGGCTGGTGTTTCCGGCACAAATCAGTCTCAACCAGAACAATATTATGGTTGACGGCAAACCGGTTGAACTGACAGCCGGGATGTCAATTGTTGCGGATATCAAAACTGACCAGCGACGAGTGATTGATTACCTGCTCAGCCCGATTCGCGAATATCAGTCTGAAGCGCTGAGGGAAAAATAATCATGGTAAATGTTTTTTCCGATAAACGTTTTTCAGGTACAAACGGCACTGATACAGAAAATCGCTTAAATAATCAAGCTATTGAGTGTACCGTCTGGCTGGGGAAAAAATTTCATAAAGTTGCCGATGCCGGGCAACTGCATCATGCGCTGGGGCTGGATTCGCTGGAACTGACTGACTGGCAGCTACGGGAAGCGGTGGATGCCATCGGGCTGCACAGTAAGTTTGATTCCCTGTCAGCAGAAACTGCATCGACTCTGCCACTGCCTGCATTGATTGAGCTGGAGCAGTGCTGGTGGGTATTGCTGAGTATTAATGCAGACCGTTTCACCGTACTTAATCCCATTACGGGAGAACAAAAAGCACACGGTCTGTGCGATCAATATAAGATCCTGCTGGTTGCCGAAAAAAGCCTGACTAAAAAACACGTCGAATTTGGCCTAAGCTGGTTTTATCCTTCCATTTTCAGGCAGAAAAAACAGTTAAAGGATATTTTCCTGCTGGCTATTGTATTGCAGCTTTTTGCACTGGCTGCACCTTTACTGTTTGAAAATATCATTGATAAGGTATTAGTCGGACGCAGCCTTTCCAGCCTGCATGTTCTCGGTCTGGCGATGCTGGCGCTCGCCATTGCGGAACCTCTGTACGGGTTTATGCGTAATACCGTATTCGGGCATATGGCAAGCCAAATCAATGCTGAACTTTCCGGTCGGCTTTACCGTCATCTGGTAGGACTGCCACTGCCCTATTTCAAACAGCGTCAGACAGGGCAAATCATCGCCCGCGTCAGAGAAATGGCCCAGATCCGCCAGTTTCTGACCGGTTCTACCCTGATGTTATTGCTCGACCTGATCTTCATTGTGCTGTTTCTCGGCGTCATGTTCCATTACTCCAGCCTGCTGACATGGATTGTAACCGGATCACTGGTTCTCTATTTCCTGCTCTGGGTAACCGTCGGCCCGATTATCCGGCATAAAGTGGAAGCCGAATATGAAGCAGATGCTCAAGCAACCAGTTTCCTGACTGAAGCGGTTACCGGTATCGAAACCATCAAAACCACAGCAACAGAAAAGCGCTTTCTGCACCAGTGGCAGGCCGTACTCAGCCGACAGTTAATTCAGCGTTTTTCCGCCCAGAAAAGCGGGCTTGCGGCTGGGCAAGGGATTACACTGATCCAGAAAATTGTGGCCGCATTATTATTGTGGTGGGGTGTCAAAAGTGTGCTGGCCGGAGAACTCTCTCCCGGAGAACTGATTGCCTTTAATATGCTGGCCGGGCATGTCACCCAGCCAATCCTGCGTCTGGCACAGGTATGGCAGGATTTTCAGCATACCCTGATCGCCCTGAGACGTGTCGGCGATATTCTTGATGAGCCGATGGAAAACAGTAAACAAGGGTTAGTTTCTTCCCCTGAACTGGCCGGACAGATTGAATTTAAAAATATTCGCTTCCGCTATCATGAGGATACCCCTGAAGTACTGGCGAACCTGTCACTATCAATCAGCGCGGGGGAATTTATCGGGATTACCGGGCCATCCGGCTCAGGGAAAAGCACTCTGACCCGTTTATTACAGCGCCTCTATATACCACAACATGGTCAGGTTCTGGTGGATGGTATGGATTTGGCTATTGCAGATCCGGTATCGCTGCGACGTAACATGAGCGTGGTTTTACAGGAAAGCATCCTGTTTTCCGGCAGCATTGCTGACAATATCCGCCTGTGTAAACCCAATGCCACCGATGAAGAACTGTATCACGCTGCGACTCTGGCCGGTGCCATCGATTTCATCAATCAGTTTCCCCATAAATTCGCCCATCCGGTCGGGGAAAAAGGCGGTAACCTGTCCGGCGGACAGCGGCAACGTATCGCTCTGGCAAGGGCATTACTGAATGATCCCAAGATCCTGATCCTGGATGAAGCAACCTCTGCACTGGATTATGAATCCGAAGCCGCCATTATGAGTAATATGGATGAGATCCGCCAGAACAGGACTATTATTAGTATTGCCCACCGGCTGAATACGCTTCGTCATGCAGATAAAATATTCGTCTTAGATCAGGGAAGAATTATTGAATCCGGTTCACATGCCGACCTGTTACAACAAAATGGGCTTTATGCTCAACTCTGGCATCAGCAAACTGAGTGATTATTACGGCAGGAATTCATTGAAGATGTGGATTGTTTCATCTTAAAATTAATTTCATAACGAAATTAACACAGCATTGTAAGATGTTCTTAAGGAAGAGAATACGACTATGAAACAAATCTCTATCACAGCCCTGGTTTTTTCACATTCATCAGTCACATCGGTTACCATGCCGATTGAAATACTGACTATCGCCGCCAATGCTATTGGCGGCCCCACTCCTTACGTTCATGTTATTTCCCCCTCCCTTCAGAAAATGGATGAAATCCATGATAGGCTGATTGAATCTATCCCGGTATCTCACAGCAGCCTTTATCAGGTAGAGTATCCCGATCTCATCCTGATAGGCTCGCTGGGTTTTCCAAAATGGCAACCACAACACTGCTCACCGGAAATAATAGACTGGCTTAAAGCGATGGATGAAAAACATATTCCTATCGTTTCCGTATGTTCTGGCACGTTCATGCTGGCAAAAGCCGGTCTACTGAAAACAAGTGCAACCATTCATCCCCATTTTTCTGCTGAATTTAAGGCATTATTTCCCCATATTCCCCTGTATATGGATAAAAAAATCACTTGTGACAATAACCGTTTTTGTATTTCCAGCGCTTATGGCACCGCCAGCGCCATGATGAATATTGTCGAGCTACTCTATGGTAAATGTGCCAGAGAGCATTGCGCGCACTTTCTGTTCGGGGAAAACGAAAACCAAAGTTCGTATGATTCAGTCAGCTTTGTTCCTTACCGCCAGCATTCTGATCTGCTCATCCACAAATTACAGGACTGGATGCACTCTTTCCCTTCTGAGATTTTATCCGTCGCTGATTTAGCCAGTAAAATTCACCTTTGTGAACGGCAGATGAAACGCAGATTCAAAATTGCCACAGGGCAAACCCCCATCCAGTATATTCAGAAAATACGGTTGTCACAGGCCAAACACTGGCTGGAAAAGTCACAAAAAACCATTGAAGAGATCAGCCATGAAGTGGGTTATGAAGATACCCGTTATTTCAGGGAATTATTTAAACGCTGTAATGGACTGACGCCCAAAGAGTATCGACAGAAGTATCACCATCATACCGGCCGATTTTCGGTTGAGTGATAGTTTTCTCTCTTTATCCGTAGTAGTGTGATTACCGAGTCAGACTGGCAGATTAATTACCGAAGGGCTTTGTTGTTTCAGTATTGTTGTTCAGTAATCACACTAATACATATAATGTTTTAATAAAGCGACATTATATCCATTAATTCAGAAGCTGGATGTTTTCCAATGATAGTCAGAGGCAACTTCACTGGCTATTTTTATTCTTTTTTCAAAGGATTGTTTCAGTGATAGAGCGATTTTTTCTACGAAGCCTTCCATCAATATCTTGGACTGCTCCGCAAAATCAGGATCTACCTCCTGATCATCATACCTGAGAACATACGATCTAGCCGCCACTCCGACCAAAAAATAGATGACTGCATTATCCTTATCTTCATTCATCAGGTCGAAAGTTTCTCTATATAACTCTCTAAAAGCATCAGTGCCAATTCCCGCACTCGCAAAACGGTCTTTAATTTCATCAAATATCATAATTCCTCCAATACTATAATTTTTTATTTGACATGAATGCAGGTCTGCAACCCTGTCTGAGAGGACTTACTCCTTATTTTACATCAGATATTCTTTAGCATTCTTCTCAATAAATCAGCACCTTCCTGTCCTTTATGAGCTTTTCGCCACAGTCTAACCATGAGATCCTCATGTTTTTTTACTGCTTCCGGTGCATATGTCACAGTCCCTATCCCATTTGAAATATTAGGCATCTCTCCCAGTCTGAACGGGCTTGTTACGAGTACACTGTGAGATACACCAGACAATACCTGAAACGTTGAGGACGGCATTGCCTCGTCAATAATACCGACTTGAATATCAAGTGGTTCACTTTCCATCAGCTCTGCCAGTTTCAGCACCTCATGACGTGCAGCTTTTATCCGCCGCGAATAGACATCACTGGGTAAATCTAGCCGTCCAACCATACCGGTATGAACGAAACGTTCCAGTTCCCGTAATCCGACCAGACTGATGATATGGGGCTTACGCCGCTCAAAGTAAGCACGGCGTTCAATAAGGATGTTGATGATGGAGTCTATATTCCGCTGTTCAGATTCTGCATTACTTTTATTGCTATTAGCCTCTTTTAGCATTTCCGTGAGCACTTCAAGATAGCTATCCGAAGTAAGCAATAACGAAACAGGCTCGAAGTGTGCAAGAATCCGATCACTCACGCTTTCAAGCTGACGCATTCTTTCAAATAACCCCAGTGCGGTTGGATAGTATTCTGACTCCACCCCCAGCAATGAAGCCAGTGAGGTTTCAAGTAAATGAGCTAGGCGATCCAACGTCTCAATTTTGACAATTTCACCCCGCTCAATACGGTAGATCACCGCCCGAGATACACCCAGTTGCTGCGCAATATCTTCTGCTTGGAGGGACGCGCCAATCCGGTACGCCTTGAGGCGATCCCCTATAGCAGTATAATCAATCGATGAATTCCAGTTATCAGCCATTTTTCTTAATTCAGGTCTTTAGTATTAAAAAAGAGAATACAGACCATTTCAAGAATAACAACTGTCTGAGCTATAAACTGTTGTGGTATAACAATTCTGGACAGCCCTCTCAGTCGTGATATGTTCCAGTGCAATTTTCAACTGCGGATAATCACGTCTGAGACTGATACTGTCTCTTCAATAAAAAACACAGAGTCCTGTCATGTATGTTAACGTCGAGCCGAGTGTCACACACGCTTTCATACCCAGTTCTCAATTGTCTGCTTAATAACCCGTATTCCCTGAATGAAATCATCCATATTCATAGCTTCATGGGGATTGTGTGAACCATTCTGATTACGGACAAACAGCATTCCGGTCGGGATTCCTTGATTTGCAAAATTAGCCGAATCATGGCCTGCTCCACTAGCTAACTCAAGGTGTTTAACAGACAGAGAGTGACAGCTTCGCTTAATCGCAGCAAGCACTGTATCATCAAGAGTCGCCGGGGCCGTAAAGACCGGACTGTCAAATATAAATTTTACTCCGCGTGCCTGACTTACCGCCTGAACTTCAGTGAAAATATCCTCGGAGAATGCTTTTAAGATATCTGTATTAAGGCTTCTCGCTTCAAGACTAAAGCTAACATGTCCAGGAATTCTGGACACAGCATGTTCTTCTGAATCAGTCTGAAATATCCCGGTGGTAACGACAAGATCTTCTCCAGCTGACAACCGAGACTTCCAGCGAACATCCAAACGCATGATTAAATCGGACACCCCGTAAACCGCATCGTGGCGTAGCTCACGTGGCACAGCCCCTGAATGCTGGGCATCACCAATACAATGAATGTGGTTATAGCGAATATTTCCCCGAATACCGCTGACAACGGCAAGAGGTAATGCCTTTTCAACCAGCACCGGCCCTTGTTCAATATGCAATTCAAGCCAGCCAAGAATATTTTTTTTCTCGACCAATACCTGTTGGTTGCGGATTGCAGTAACATCAGCGCCCAACTTCTCCAGACTCCTGCCTAGTGTCTCGCCGGTTACACGCTGTTTACGCTCCAGATCCTCAGGTGTCAAACGACCAAATATCGCACTGGATCCCATATAAGCCCTGCCAAACCAGGCACTTTCTTCTCCTCTTAAAGCGACGACTTTCATCGGTACAGACAGTTTTCGATTCTCCCGCTGGCTGGCTACGAGAATAATGAGTCCGGCGATAACACCCGCCAGACCATCGAAATTCCCCCCCTGAGGAACAGAATCGATGTGAGAACCGACCCAAATCGCTGGGGTGTTCTCACCGACATATGTCTGACTAAAAATTATATTTGCCGCACGGTCAGTGTGGACTATAAGCCCCTCATTTTTGGCGAACCGGCTAAGATATTCACCAGCAGCAGACTCGCCCAACCCAAAGCTAGCCCGGCTTACTCCAACACCATCGAAGCTCAACTGATAAATATCAGAAAATAAAACTTCTGCTAACTGCCTGTAATCAAAAATAGACATTTTCAGCTTGCAACCTTTAATGGGTGTGTTATCGGATTACTGAGCAAACCTATTCCAGCGGGAGAAAATCTGCTCATCAATATTGACTTGACCAACTATGTCCCTGATATGACTGACGCCGTACTTCACACAATAATCATCGATGCCATTTATAATTTTCTGCATGATGCCCGGATCAATAAAGGACGCGGTACCGACCTGAATGGCAGTTGCTCCAGCCAGCATGAACTCGATTGCATCATCTGAGCTGGAGATACCTCCACAACCAATTACCGGGATTTTTAATGCGCGATAACATTGATGAACCATACGTAGTGAGATAGGTTTGATCGCTGGTCCTGATAGCCCCCCCATAACATTTCCAAGGCGAGGTTTACGTGTGTAAATATCTATCGACATGGCAAGAAAAGTATTACCCATAACAATTGCATCCACACCCGCAGCTTCTGCAGCCAAAGCGACTTCCACGACATTCCCCGCATTAGGTGTCAGTTTAGCCCAGAGCGGAAAATCACTTTTTTTTCTAATAGCGCTAACTACGTCAAACGTCGTGTCTGGGGACATCGCGAAGGCCATCCCGTCCGCTTCAAGATTCGGGCAGGAAATGTTTACTTCAATCGCCGCTACAGAAGGTAATGCCATCTCAGCTACTGCGCTGGCAAATGATTCCTTTGTGTCAGCAGAAATAGATACGACCAGTGGAGTGGAATATATTGAATATGCTGGAATAACTTTCTCTCGATAATATTCGAGTCCCTGACTTGGGATACCGATGGCATTCATCATCCCCCCGCGAGTCTCACACACACGTGGAATGGGATTACCAGAACGTTTTACCGGAGAAACACTCTTAAGCACCAGTGCTCCGAGCTGGTTAAAATCAAGTGATTCACTGTACTCAATAGCAAAACAGCCAGAAGCCGGCATGACTGGATTTTTAAGTTCGAGTGCTCCAAGACTCACATTAAGTTCAGGCAAATTCCACCTCCCCGATGACTGAGCGAATGGGAAACACCGGTCCTTCACGACAGACACGCAAAAAATCAATTTGTCCGTTCTGTAGGATAGGCCTCACACAGGATAAACAAACGCCCATACCACAAGCCATACGCTGTTCTAGCGCGACTTCACCTTCAGTTTCAGAAAAGTCAGTAAGAACAGATTGAAGTAGCCGAAGTATACGATGCGAACCACATGTATAAACCATGTCATGATGATTTTTGCTGAGTATTTCGCGCAGCAGCTTATCCAGAGAGCTTACTGCAGAGGTTCCATCATTGTCATAAAGGCAGTACACATCAGCATCTACACCACGCAAAAAAGCATCCCGCATAAGGTCTTCCGGGGTTCTGGCAGACATCACCACCGTGAGTTCTATACCGACACAGGCAGCCTTCTGTATCAAAGGGGCCATCGTAGCCAGGCCCACGCCACGGGCAACCATCATTACCCGATGAAACCCAGCCCTGAGCGTAAAGGTATTACCGAGTGGCCCGACAATTTCCATTTCATTTCCTGACGACAGGTCAGCAAGCGCCTTCGTGCCTACTCCTGAGACATTGTATAAAAACTCGATTGTTCCCGGCTCAGGCCCAGTGCCATATACACTCATTGGTCTGAGCAGAAAGGGATGTAATTCCCCTACATCAGGACATTTAAGCATGTAGAACTGCCCCGGATGAGTTGAGCCATTCAAGTCAGCATTCGCGCTCAAACGCAGATATTTATAACGTTTATTAACCCAGTGATGTTCTGAAACCAGGCAACGATATGAGGCTACCTGCTCGGCATTACGTTCGAAACAGACTATGTCACTCATTTTGTGATACCCATCATCGTTGTAAATAAAATGTTGAGTATTATATATGACACAAATATCAAAAAAGATACACGTATTTTTTTAACAACTGAAGATATCCGGTTTTCAGCTGAAAAAGTCTATTCACATGTTTTCACCACAGTAAAATAAAACAATTAATTAATTGATTTTAATAAAAAAATTAAATTTATTTATACTAGCTTTATCAATTTCATATTTTACATCTAATTTTTGGTACTCAAATTACCACAGCCAAGTATCAAAAATTAGACTGATATCACAGATGATCATATTTTGCACTGTGATGGTTCAATGCGTTGTGTTGCATGCACCAATAATGATCGTCAGGAGAAAAATTATGGATTCAATGAACAATGTTAGTACGACAGAAAATGGACAGGGTAGCTCCGAAAGGGAAATTGACAGCTACAGCTGGAAAGCACTACTAGGTTCAGCTGTAGGTTATGCAATGGATGGATTTGATCTTCTGATCCTGGGATTTATGCTACACACCATTTCTGCTGACCTTAACCTGACTCCAACACAATCTGGTTCTCTGATTACATGGACACTGATTGGTGCCGTTGTGGGGGGAGTCATTTTTGGTGCCCTAAGCGATCGCTTTGGTCGCGTACGGATACTCACTTGGACGATAGTGCTGTTTGCTGTATTTACAGGTTTATGTGCCTTCGCCAGAGGTTACTGGGAACTGCTTATTTACCGCACTATTGCTGGGGTCGGCCTTGGTGGTGAGTTTGGTATCGGTATGACTTTAGCTGCTGAATCTTGGCCAGCACGTCACCGTTCGCGTGTATCTTCTTATGTAGCGATGGGCTGGCAGACAGGCGTGCTTCTCGCTGCGTTGCTTACCCCGCTTTTACTTCCAGTAATCGGCTGGCGTGGGATGTTTATTGTAGGGATAATTCCTGCGTTTATTGCCTGGTTTATCCGCCACCGTCTACATGAACCCGATGTATTTGTGTATCACAATATCGTTCACAAACCGTCAATACTAGAATCATTTCGTTTACTCGTAAAAGATAAAGTAACAGCCAAAATTAGTTTAGGTATCATTGTATTGACCTCAGTGCAGAACTTGGGCTATTACGGAATAATAATATGGATGCCCAGCTATCTCGCAAAACAGCTGGGATTTAACCTGACCACATCAGCCATATGGACCACAGTCACTATTCTCGGAATGATGGCAGGGATCTGGATATTCGGCCAGATAGCAGACCGTATAGGAAGAAAACCTTCATTTATTCTTTTCCAAATGGGGGCCGCTGTGTCAATCGTTTTTTATTCACAGCTAACCGTTCCCATCACCATGTTATGGGCAGGAGCCCTGCTAGGTATATTTGTCAATGGCATGCTTGGCGGATATGGTGCACTAATTTCCGAAGCTTATCCTACTGCGGCTCGCGCAACTGCGCAGAATGTATTATTCAATATCGGGCGTGGGATTGGTGGGTTTGGCCCTATTTTAATCGGAACAATAGCGACATTTTATTCTTTCCATCTGGCTATTACCTTGCTGGCATCCATTTATATCATGGATATTATTGCGACGATATATCTCATCCCTGAGCTAAAAGGTAATGAATTGAACTAGCTTTGAATCAAGGCCTCATAAATGCTCAGACATAAAACAAAAACACCAATCCCATACACAACTTATAGTTAATTTCGTACGAAGCAATTTAGATTAGAATGTGGTTAAAATGTTTGCGCTCGATTTTTAGATAGACTAATCTATCTAAAAATATAGGCGCTAATTTAGGCATTCTGCTCATTAGTAAGGACGATAAATGGCAAGAAATTTGTTACCCCTTCTTGGCTTTTGTTTTTCTATTCTCATTTTCAATACAAACGCCCAGACATCCACGGAACAGATGTATGTTTCAACCACAACAATTCAGTCTGTTCCCTTTGTTCCCACCGTCAATATATTAGGGTCTATCGTCGCCAAAAATGAGGTTGTCATCAGCCCTACGCTGACTCAACTTATCATTACGCATGTTTTGGTCGAAGAAGGTGATCATGTCAAACAAGGGGATGTTCTGGCTATGCTGGAAACGCCCATTCAGGATGAGAAAGTCAGGCAGGCCAGCGCTAAACTCGAACAATCACTGTCCCTGATAAAACAGAACGAAGCTATAAACAATCAGGCACAATCTGAACTGAGGCGAGTAAAACCGCTGATCAGCACAGGCGTAATTTCAGCCAGTGAATTTGAAAAATATAAAATGGAAGCAAACTCCGCACTGGCCGCCCTGAATGCAGCAAAAGCTGAGTATCGACAGTTACAGGCTCTATTGCAGGAAGAAAAAAGCCAGCGGGCCAAAACAACGATCCTTGCCCCTAATGACGGAGTTATCAGTGAACGCATCGCTACAGTGGGGATGACCACCGATAATAATTACCTGTTTAAACTTATCGCTGATAACCAGTACGAATTTTCTGCTGAAGCCTATATCACTGAATTAAAACAGATCCGGGTCGGTTTCCCCACAACAATAACGCTCACTGAAGGTGAAAAAATAACGGGTAAAGTCAGGTATATTTCGCCCAAAATTAATCCTGTCACTCAGATAGGAACTATCAGGATCGCTCTTGAAAATGTTCCCGCAGATATCAGGCCGGGTGATTTCGGTTATGCTTTCTTTCAGTTTAAGCCTGAAAATATTAATGCCATTCCTTATAGTGCAGTTAATATTACCAACGGAAATAAAGCCAGTGCCTTTATTGTTGGTAAAAAAAATGTGGTCGAAAAGAAACAACTTAATATAGGACGTATTTTTGGTAATTGGGTGGAAATAAAATCAGGATTATCAGCAAACGATAAAGTTGTTATTTCTGCATCTCCATTCTTACAGGAGATGGATACCGTTTCTATTAAGCCACAGGGAAAATAAAATGAAGTTTCAATTATCAGAATGGGCCATCAGAAAGCCAATTCCCACCATTGTTATTTTCCTGGCTCTGACAATTGCCGGGTTATTCTCTTTCTCTGAGTTACCCATTAATGCCAATCCGGTGATTAATTTCCCGATAGTGACGGTCACTGCTGCACAAAATGGGGCTTCTCCTTCCGAAATGGAGAATGCCGTTACCAAGCCTATTGAACGGGCAGTTTCTGGTTTACCCGGTATCCGGCATATTAACTCAACCATTACTGATGGTGTCTCTATTACTATTGTTGAATTTAATTTGACCGTTGATCCCAATGTCGCCGTTAATGATATTCGGGAACAAATCACCCAAATACGGGCAGAATTACCACAAACTATAGATGAGCCTCTGATAAACCGTATTGATGTAGAGGGAGGCTCTATTCTGAATTACGCTGTTCAGTCAAAGGATAAAAGTCTGACTGAATTATCCTGGTTTGTGGATGACAAACTAAGTAAGCATTTATTAACGATTCCCGGCGTACAGAAGGTCAGCCGCTCTGGAGGCACAAGCAGAGAAATATTAGTTGAACCTGATCCAGTAAAATTGGCCGCATTAAAAATCAGTGTTGCAGATATTAACCGGTTATTACTCCAAAGTAATGTCAATATCCCCGGCGGAAAAATGGTTATCGCCGGTCAGAATCATGCTATCCGTATTTTAGGTGCTAAAAATCAAATCGATTATTTACGTCAATTAAAATTCCCATTAGATAATAATAACTGGGTAACACTGGGCGATATTGCCACAATTAAAGATTCACATGCAGAAACAAATACTATTGCACGCCTGAATGGTGAACCTGTTATTGGTTTTGCCATCTTCCGTACCAAAGGCTCAAGTGATACCGTAGTTGAAAAAGGAGTCACACAGGCATTAAAAAAAATTGAAAAAGAGTACCCTGATATTAATATCAAACTCGTTTCATCTAATGTGAAATACACCGTAGCCAGTTATAATGCCACTATGCAAACACTGATCGAAGGTGCAATATTAACGGTCATTGTTGTGTTCTTCTTTCTGAAAAGCTGGCGGGCAACATTAATTGCTGCAATTGCCCTGCCGTTATCTATCTTGCCTACTTTTATTATTCTGCATTTATTTGGCTACACATTAAACAGCATCACACTATTAGCATTAACACTGGTGATCGGGATTTTAGTGGATGATGCGATAGTCGAAATAGAGAATATAGAAAAATATATTGAAAGAGGTGAAAGACCCTATATTGCCGCTATCAAAGCATCCAATGCTATCGGGTTTGCCATCATCGCGATTACGATTACGATTGTTGCCGTTTTTCTGCCGGTCAGTTTTGTCGGTGGTTTTGTCGGCCAGTATTTTGTGCCTTTCGGCGTTACTGTTTCAGCCGCTGTTTTATCATCTTTGTTAGTTGCCAGACTGGTTACTCCCCTGATGTCTGCCTACCTGTTATTACCGAAAAAGGCATCGGCTAAAAAAACATTATCGGAAAAACATAACGAAGCAGATAAAGTCAGGACACCTGAATGGATCAACAAATATGTTGCCATTCTCGATAAAACACTCAGATTTCGTAAAACAGCTTTGGCCTTAGCCCTTGTTTTCCTTTTTGGCTCATTAAGCCTGCTTGAGCTATTGCCCTCCGGTTTTTTACCCAAATCAGATATCAGTATCGCTAAAGTAGATATTGAAGTACCTCCCGGAACACAGGTAGCCAAAAGTGATGAACTTTTACAGAAGATTATTAGGCAGTTTAAAGACCGACCAGAAATTGTAGATATCTTTTCTATCGCAGGTGTTGAAGGGACAGCCGGGGATATCAGTCAGAGTAAAAGCACTATTATTATTAATTTAGTGCCGATTAATGATCGGAAATTGTCACAAAAAGAGTTTGAAGAATCATTAGCACCTATTCTGAGTGCAACGCCAGATATTCGATATAACTTTGGCAGCGGTAGCGGCAATAGGGATGTTTCAATTGTTTTAGCCAGCGACTATCCGGATATTCTTTCTCAGACAATACAGCAGCTACGTCAGGAAATGATGCAGTTAAACGGATTGAAAAATGTTCAGATCCTACAACCGTTACCCAGACGAGAAATTATCATCACCCCCAATATTGCGGAAGCAGCCAGAGCAGGTGTAACAACCGATGCGATTGGCGCTGTCATTAAAACCGCCACCATTGGTGAAACCAGTGCCAATACTGCAAAATTTAATTTACCTGACAGGCAGGTGCCGCTCCGCGTTTTATTGGCTAAAGAGGACAGGGATAATCTGGCCGTGCTGCGTAATATGTATGTCAGCAGTACATCAGGCGTTAATGTCCCGATTAAATCTGTTGCAGATATTACCTTCAGCTCAGGGCCTGATGCCATAGAACGCATCTCCAGAGAACGTAAGGCCGTGATTGAAGCAGACCTTGACGGCATTGCTATCGGAACCGCATTAGAGCAGATTAATCAGTTATCCACGCTGGAGAAATTACCACCGGAAGTCAAAAGGATTGAGTATGGTGATGTTGAATACATGAATGAGATGTTCGAACGCTTCTTCACCACCATAATGCTCAGTATCCTGATGGTTTTGGCTATCCTGATTATTCTGTTCAAAGATTTCTTACAGCCTATCACCATTCTGGTTGCCCTGCCGTTCGCTATCGGTGGTGCCATTATTGCTTTGCTTCTTTATAATGCCACGATTGATATGCCCGTTATTATCGGTATTTTAATGTTGATGGGTATTGTCAGTAAAAACTCAATCTTACTCGTTGAGTTTATTCTCGAAAAATCCCGCTCTGGCATGTCACGCAATGATGCCATCATTCAGGCAGGGAAAGAGCGCGTCAGGCCGATCATCATGACAACAATTGCCATGATTGCCGGCATGATCCCTTTGGTTCTGACCAGCGGTGCGGATACCAATTTCCGTGCTCCCATGGCTATCGCCGTCATTGGCGGGTTACTCAGCTCAACTTTACTCAGTTTGCTGTTTGTGCCCGTTATTTATAGTTATATGGATGATTTTAAAAATTATATCATTCCACGTCTCAGGAAATTGTCATCGGTAACAAAAGACGATCTTAATTATCACTGATAGGAATCGATCTGATTCTGTACCCAGCCTGTGGAGGAATATAAGGTGAAAAAACAGACCGAAAAACAGCGGGAAAAACGTAAGCATATTCTTGATGCAGCCATCTCCTGTTTTATCGAAAAAGGATTTCATGCAACATCGACAGCAGAAATTTGCAAAACGGCTGGTATGAGTCCCGGAAACCTGTTTCATTATTACCCGACCAAAAATGCCATTATTGAAGCTATTGCAGAAGAAGATAGCCATGACTACGATGAGATTCTGGCTGCCTGTTATGATGAAAATTCAGTGACCGTGACTATCGAAAAGTTGTTAGCAAAGCTGGTAGAACTCTATAACGAACCCGGCTATGCCCGGCTCAGTATCGAAATTATTGCTGAGGCCAGCCGGAATCCGGCTATTAATAAGATATTTATCGAAAATGAAAAAAAAGTCCGCGAACATTTAACCCGGCTAATCAGCAAAGGCATTGAAAATGGGGAAATTGATAAACAGATTAATGCTGAACAGGCCGCTTCCTGGCTGATGATCACCGTTGATGGTTCCATCGGCAGACAAATCATGGAACCTGATTTTGCATGGCAGCAACGTCTTGATTCTTTTACCTATATGATACGAAAGGTTTTTATGCCGTAATCCCCGTATCCATGTACTGATTAAGGGAATGACCTTAATCAGTACAAATGGTTCCTTTTCTGCTTTATCTGTTTCACGATACTTTATTAACCACTATTGTTATACCCAATCCTGATAATCTCTCCTATCAACCAGTAGCGACACGCGCCCAGCTAAGGTATCATTGCCGGCTATATTATTGGTACACGCCCTTTATCAATTGAATTTATGGCAAAAGAACAAACTGATCGCACCACACTGGATTTGTTCGCAGATGAACGCAGGCCTGGGCGACCTAAAACAAGTCCGCTGTCCAGAGATGAACAGCTTAGGATCAATAAACGTAATCAGCTGCGCCGGGATAAAGTCAAAGGACTTCGCCGGGTGGAGCTAAAACTTAATGAAGAAGCTGTCGATGCACTGAATCATCTGGCAAAACAGCGCAATATCAGCCGCAGTGAATTGATTGAACAGATGTTGCTGGCTCAGTTAGCAACAGAAAATAACCTTACCAATTAACGGCTTTAATTCAACAGCGTGATACGGCGCTACCACACAAATCTGACAGACTTGTCACTGATGTTTGGTCAAAATAAAGTTTTTTCGTTTATTAAAACTGATATTTTTCTCCTGCTGATTTCAGCGTGACGTGTATAACTTAACTACACATAAAACAAGAGGTTAATCCACTTTATGGCAATAATAGGTATATTCTTCGGCAGCGACACTGGCAACACAGAGAACATTGCCAAAATGATCCAAGAAAAACTGGGCGGTGCTGATGTTGCGGAAGTCCACGATATTGCCAAAAGCAGCAAAGAAGATCTTGAAGCTTTCGATATCCTGCTGCTAGGCATTCCAACCTGGTATTACGGCGAAACTCAATGTGACTGGGATGACTTTCTCCCGACACTGGAAGAAATCAATTTTGAAGGAAAATTGGTTGCCTTGTTCGGCTGCGGTGATCAGGAAGATTATGCAGAGTATTTCTGTGATGCCATGGGCACCATTCGCGATGTCATCGAACCTCGTGGTGCAATTATCGTTGGTCACTGGCCAATCGAAGGGTATCACCATGAAGAATCAAAAGGAATGGCAGACGATAAACACTTCATTGGGCTCACCATTGATGAAGATCGCCAGCCAGAACTGACTGATGAACGTGTTGAAACTTGGGTAAAACAGATCACGGCTGAAATGAGCCTGTCAGAAATCCTTGGCGCATAAAATTGTTCTGGCGTCTGATAGACATAAGAAACGTCTTTTGCACAGGATAATTCCTGAATAATGTGTCATGATAACGCGATAGGCATGGTTTTCATTTTCAATATCCATGCCTATAATCTACAACGTGAAACTAAATCATGATTCTCTCACAATAACACCCATAACTTATGGATTTTGAGTCGCATCACGATGGCAAGGGTACTCACCCTCCGGAACATAGGTCACTATGTGACAGAAATCAATGAGTACAGCCAACAAAAAGGCGATTTGGAAAACGATGGGTATGTATTGTTAAGTTCACTAAACTCAAGCTACAGGACTGAATCCGCATGACCGACAACAATAAAGCATTGAAAAATGCTGGACTTAAAGTAACACTTCCTCGCCTGAAAATTCTGGAAGTGCTACAGGACCCAGAATGCCATCATGTCAGTGCGGAGGATCTCTACAAAAAACTGATTGATATCGGTGAAGAGATTGGCCTCGCCACTGTCTATCGCGTGTTGAACCAGTTCGATGATGCCGGCATTGTTACACGCCACAATTTTGAAGGCGGTAAATCGGTTTTCGAACTCACTCAACAACATCACCATGACCATCTAATATGTCTCGACTGCGGTAAAGTGATTGAATTCAGCGATGAATCCATTGAAGAACGTCAGAAAGATATCGCAACACGTTATGGAATCAAGCTGTCAAATCATAGTCTATACCTGTATGGTCACTGCACTACAGGCGATTGTCGCAAAGACGGTTCGTTACATGATGAGAAAGCACGATAAGGAGTCAGCATTTACTGCTACTTCTAGTGTCTGATCCTGTCAGAGAAGCTACTGCCGATTAGCTAAGACTAATCGGCAGGTTGCTTTTGAATATCCTATTAAGGAGCAACTGTAAGATTATTCAGAGGATACCTCTTCCACCCGGCTGAAACGCTTGCCGTCAGTGTTGACAGAACGAATTTTCACATGACCATTAACATGCGGCCGCTGTCTGTCATCATAAGTTTCCCATGTTTTTCCATCATCTAATGAATACTGAATAGTCAGACCCGGCAAGGCGATATTAGCTTCCAGTGTCCCGGAGATAATTCTTGCACCGGGTATCGGCAGACGGTACGCAATATGAGCTTTATCCAGTTTAGCCATTTCGCGCTGTCCCACCAGATTAGCAAAATGCAGCCAGTCCTTATTAAGCTTATCGGTGTCTACATACCGTGTAATTCCGCCTTTATATTCCCTTCCCTGCTGGTAATTCTGCTCCCACTCAGCCTGATGCCATGCCCGTTCCGCCAACGGTAATAAGCGTGGATAAATCATATATTCCATCTGCTCATCAGTGCGCACAGTCTCACTCCATGACAGCCCTGACAACCCATATGCTCCCGGCCACCGTTTGCCGCTGTTTGCATTAAAATGGTTTCCGTTGATATCCAACGAAGTTTCAGCATTTTGTGGCATATTATTGGGTGCAAAACTGAAGATTTTCGCTTCATCATTAAAACGGGAAGCCCAGTAGTAACCCCGCTCTTTCGGATTGACCTCGTAGGGCATATCCAGATAAACATAATCAGGACTGGAAATAATGACCTGATAGCCTTTATTGGCCCAGTCATTAACAGAATCCGCGCCGCCCGAATAAAGCGTATCCCAGAAGTTTACCGCGACATGTCGTGTAGCAAAGTCTTTTGCTGATTTCGCATGTTTCAGTCCGTCCTGCCATGATTGCATCGTATCAATGCCATGTTTATTAACGATTTTACTGACTTCAACCGCAAAATAACTGGACAGTTCATCAACATCTTTGATAATGCCCTTCGCAATTATTTTTTGGCAAGCCTGAGATTTTGCCCACGGCTTATCTTCAATTTTTTTATTGATGATCCCTTTACCCGGTTCAATCGGGCCATCTTTATCCTGATATCCCGCACCTAAACGAATATTTTTCGCTTCATCCCCCCCATAGTGCCATGTTGTCAGCGGTGAGCCGGCTTCTTTATGCATCTCGGCAATTTCACTGATAACTTTGTCAATAAAACGTTTGGAAGAGTCCATACATGGATTCAGATAGCTATGGCGATCATAAAATTGTGAAGATGTTGTATTTGAGGTATCTGTTGGATCGAGCAGACGATATTCATTAGCTGCCTGCTCTTTTCCTTCTGCCATCAGTTTCTTATAACGGGCTTCCATTGACACCACCGCTGCACGGGCATGAGCCGGAATATCAATCTCCGGGATCACCTCTATCTGACGAGCTTTAGCATATTCCAGAATATCAATGTAATCCTGACGGCTGAAGTAACCACTTCCCATATTATTGCTATCCGGCCCTGAACCTAACTGTGGTAGCAGGCACTTTGTCTCACTTAAATCATGACAGCGTTTACTGCCGATTTCTGTTAGCTCCGGTAAACCGGGAATTTCCAGACGCCAGCCTTCATCATCACTTAAATGGAAATGGAATTTATTCAGCTTATAAGCAGCCATTTGATCCAACAGGCGCAATACAGCTTCTTTACTATGGAAATTACGCCCGACATCAAGGAACGTGCCACGATACTCAAACCTAGGTGCATCTTGTGCTGTTAGTGTGGCAATTTTCGGTACGCCATCAGCCGGGATCAGGGAAAACAGCGATTGCAGCCCGTAAAACACGCCGGACTGATCAAAAGCAACTATATGTGCTCCCTTGGGGGTGATATCCAGCGAATAAGCACCTTTCACCCGCGAGTCACCCGAAAATTTGTCGGTATTAATTTGCGTTGTAATCAGGTAACCGTTATCGGTTAATTTAATCTTGTGAGCAGCAAAACGATCCCGAATCACCCTGACTGATTGGCCGCTCAATCCTCCCAGTTCCAGTTTTACTCCGCGGGACAAATTGACATCCTGTGAGTGAATCGTCACCTTTTTAGGTGTCGGAATAATCTTCCCACGTAATTTATCTTCACTAATTAGCACCATCTGCCGATTTTTCTCAAAACGGTTTTCAGGTGTCATCAGGATATTATGATCCGTTGTGGTGCGTTTCCACTGCTCTCCCTGAAAAGGAGATAAAAATGCGCTCAGATCTTCAGTATCCGTATTTACCAATACCTTAGGGATGGCATCACCGGATGTGGCATACCAGCGCGGCATAAAATCAGTGCTATAAACCTGCCAGTATCCTCCAATAATTGGCAGTATGATTTTTTCATTCGCTCTGATGCCCCTGAATTTTTCAGTCGGTTCCAGCCTATGCAGATCCCCTGTGATGTGAGTGATTTTATATTGCTCATGATCAATTCTGAGGATTTGGCGGATACTGTGGAAATAGAGTGACCAATCCGCGGAATCAATATTCTGATCACCATTGGTCAATATGATATTAACCCGATTACACGCTGCCCAGTCTGCACCTAAAATGGCGCAATTAGTCCCATGTGCTCCGGCCTGATTATCTACGATACTGAAATTCACATTTAATTTGCTAAGTGAATCCACTACCTGCTGTGATGTCATTTCCGTACGAATATTTTCTGCACAAGCACCCGCAGTGAACCCTGCCGCCATGAGAAATGCTGCCAAAGTATGTAATTTAATGCTTTTCATTAATAATGACCTCGTCCGAGTTTATTTTTTCGCCCAGAACAAAAGGCTGTTTCTGACATATTAAAATGCGTTTAAACAACATGTTATGAACAACATCATTTAAGCAATATGGCTTCAATAACACGATTTAAATGACATGGCATCAACACAAAATAACCCTACACAACATGTGACTATAAGGCAATTTTTAATCTTGGTAGAAGGGCTTAATTTTCATTACGATTCTTTTGTATATAAAAAAAGTGATGAAAATCATACTTAATCTCTCTTTGGAACCACGCATTTTTAATATTCATCAGGTGTGGTATGCATCCATGCACAAACGTACAAGACAAATATGCTGCCGTTAATTAAATATATTGTTCACATAACAACGTATGGAGAATGACTTAAAATGTTTGATACGAAAATTGCTTTCATAGTGCGGGATGACTTACATATCTGGCAAAAAATGAATGTGGTTGCATTCCTCGCAACAGGCATTGCCTCATCTGCATCGGAGATTATAGGTACCCCCTATATTGACTCTTCTGGCCATAAATATGGAAGTATGTGTGGTCAACCTATGCTTATTTTTGGTGCTGAACTTGATGAACTTCAACGTGTTCATAGGAAAGGCTTGGAACGTTCACTCCTTCTAGTTCCTTACGTCTATACTATGTTTTCAACAAGTCACGATGCAGCGAACCGAGAAATTTTTTTAGCTGAAAATGCGGATAACATGAATTTAGTCGGCCTCGCTGTGCATGGTCCAAAGAAATCGGTAGATAAAGCAATAAAAGGATTATCTCTTCACAAATGATTCAATGTTGATTGGATAGCGGTCTATTTCAAGATTATAAAAATTTAAAATTTATTTAGAGAGATTGTATGGAAATATTTCTTTATACCCTTGGCGTAATGTATAGCCCCGGCCCTGTTAACTTTATGGGCATGAACTCTGGTTTAACCGGTCAATTTAAAAAAACGATTGGCTTTTTTATTGGTGTAGGCTGTGCAATGCTTATATTATTTATATTTTTAGGGTATGCAGGAGAAGCTATTATCTCTCATAAACATCTTCCCTATATTTCATTACTTGGATCCTTATATACATTTTATCTTTCATTTAAAATGGTAACATCTAATATGCAGTTAGATAAGAAAGAGGTAATAGCGACACCTGATAAAACTCTTACATTTTGGAATGGTTTTTTAATTCAGGCATTAAATCCCAAGGGTGCACTTGTCGTCTTACCTGTCACTACGATTATGTTTCCTGCTGCTCATATTACAGGACCAATGATATTTTTAGTATCGGTACTGATTTCAATTGGTGGAGCTGGCGCGCCAGGGCTTTATGCATTTTTTGGCGCAATTATTGGCAAACAGATAAAAAATACCTCATGGCTTAATCATCTAAATAAAGTAATGGGAACTATGCTGGCTATTGTTGCCATTTTTATGGCTTATGATTTTTTTGCTGGCATTAACTTAATATAAGACACGCTCGTCATTCCCTCCATCTTTAAATAATGCGAAAAATAGATTTCACCTTTCGGTGATAATAAAACATTCTACTTGGAATTATTTATTTTACATTTGAAGGTGGAGGCACTTCGTTATATCGTTTGTATTAACATATAAAGTTTTTATGGTGATTATTTCTGTTTATATTTCTCCAGTGTGCTGGTGCTAAGCCAAACGTTTTTGTGAAATGTCTTGCCATATGGCTTTGATCGAAAAAGCCTGCTATCAACGCAGCATCAGTAATAGAATCTCCAACAATTAAACAGGATTTTACTATATCTAACCTGCGCATTGTCATATAACGATGAGGGCTTGTTCCGAATAATAACCTAAAATCTCTCGAAAGACTCCAGCGATCACGATTTACGTTACGTTCAAGCTCTCCTAATGTTATATTTTTATCTAAATTTGAGTGAATATACTCTCTTGCTTTTTCCGCAGCAAAATAATCAAAATTTCTTTTTTTATTTAAAGCAGATCCACTTGCTTCAACTAATGAGACAGCTAAATCATAAAGAGCATCATCTTCTTCCAGAGGATCTATTCTGCAATCCATATTTTGTAAAATAGCATTCGTTGCCCTAAAAATATTGGGATCACTGGTGATGCCATTTTTTATAAATGGTAATGGTTTTCCTTTTATTATTTCTTGTATCATTGATGGTTCGATATATATCATTTGATAGTGGAAACCAGCACTCGTTCCAGCCTCGCCATCATGAACTTCATCAGGGTGTAATACCATCGTATTGCCAGGAAGACTGTGTTGCATCTTACCACGATAGTGAAAACTCTGAACTCCAAACAAAGTCTTCCCAATTGCATAAGTATCATGTCTATGAGGATCATAACCGTGATTTAAAAAATAAGCCTCTATTCTTTCGACTTTCCTTGTTTCAGGTGCTCTATATACCCAATCTCGCGATGTAGCTAATCCATGCATATTAACTCCATATGACCATGATATTTTAAAATAATTATTATTTCTTAATAGAACCCTATTCTAATTGCAATGTACAAGGTATACCGTTATCCATTCTGCTAAAGATTGGTGAGAGGTCGAAGCCTCTCACCAAAAACCAGCTTTTAACTAGGCAAATTCGTTACCGAGAATCTGCCATTCACATACCATCTCGATATAACTAGACATCTATCAGGTATGTGTTCTTAGCTGATATTACTCTTTAGAGATTTTCGCCCAGGTATCACGCAGACCTACAGTGCGGTTAAACACTAAGTGTTCAGCCGTTGAAAGTTTGCTATCAGCACAGAAGTACCCTTCACGTTCAAACTGGTAAGTTTTTTCCGGCATGGCATTGACCAGACCTGGCTCAACAAAACCTTTACGTACCACTAATGACTCGGTATTAAACGTGGACAGGAAATCCTCTGCCGCACCCGGATTTGGCACGCTGAACAGACGATCATACAGGTAGAATTCAGCTGGCGCGGCATGTACTGCACTTACCCAATGAATAACACCCTTCACTTTGCGGCCATCAGCCGGATCTTTATTCAGAGTCTGCTCGTCGTAATGACAGTAAATCGTGGTGATGTTGCCTTCTGCGTCTTTCTCAACACGCTCAGCTTTAACCACATAAGCGTTACGCAAACGCACTTCTTTACCCATGACCAGACGCTTATACTGACGGTTAGCTTCTTCACGGAAGTCTGCACGATCAATATAGAGCTCACGGCTGAATGGTACTTCACGGCTGCCCATTTCCGGCTTATTCGGATGGTTAGGCATGGTCAGAATAACTTCACCTTCCGGCATATTTTCAATAACCAGTTTCACCGGATCAAGAACTGCCATAGCTCGTGGTGCATGTTCATTAAGATCATCGCGGATACAAGATTCCAGTGCAGCCATTTCAACATTGTTATCCTGCTTAGTTACACCGATACGGCGGCAGAATTCACGGATTGACGCAGCAGAATACCCACGACGACGCAGGCCTGAAATGGTTGGCATACGAGGGTCATCCCAGCCAGCAACAATATTCTCAGTCACAAGCTGATTAAGTTTACGCTTGGACATTACTGCGTATTCCAGATTCAGGCGGGAAAACTCATACTGACGAGGGTGGCAGTCAATTGTGATGTTATCCAATACCCAGTCATACAGGCGGCGGTTATCCTGAAACTCTAGTGTACAAATAGAGTGTGTAATCCCTTCCAGCGCATCGGAAATACAGTGGGTAAAATCGTACATCGGATAGATGCACCATTTATTACCAGACTGATGGTGTTCTGCAAATTTGATACGATACAGAACCGGATCGCGCATGACCATAAAAGGAGAGGCCATATCAATTTTGGCACGCAGACACGCTTTACCTTCTGCAAACTCGCCCGCCCGCATTTTCTCGAACAGAGCAAGGTTTTCTTCCACACTACGATCACGGTACGGGCTGTTTTTACCCGGCTCTTTCAACGTACCACGATATTCGCGGATCTCATCAGGGCTTAGCTCATCCACATACGCCAGACCTTTATTGATTAACTCAATGGCGTATTGATGCAGCTGGTCAAAGTAATCAGAAGAATAACGGATATCACCACTCCACTGGAAACCCAACCATTGTACGTCTTGCTTGATTGACTCAACGTATTCAATATCTTCTTTAACCGGGTTCGTATCGTCAAAACGCAGGTTGCATTGCCCCTGATAGTCTTGCGCAATGCCGAAATTCAGGCAGATCGACTTTGCATGACCAATATGCAGATAGCCGTTAGGTTCAGGCGGGAAACGGGTATGAACGGAAGTATGTTTACCAGTTGCCAAATCTTCGTCAATAATCTGACGAATAAAGTTTGTCGGGCGAGTATCTGCCTCACTCATCGTTTTATTCCTCAATGCAAAAAGCGCTTCAATATAACCCTCTATAATCTATTAAGCTGAACCGAGAAACAACACTTAGTTAGTGGGAAATAGAGGAAAAAAAGAAAGTCTCAGTGAAAAAAGGATATAGACAGGCCATTTTGAGTAAAGGCCTGCCATTTCTATACGAGAAGTAAGTAAAATCAGCGGATACGGTGATTTTCCAGCACTGTGATTAACTGATCTGCACAATAAACGATATGTTCTTCATTCCAGCTAGGATGCAAATACAGGCTGATTGTCCGGGGCAATAAAGAACGGGCTGTTTCACACACAACATCGCAATAATTTACCGATTCAGGCGATGTGTACTCACTGGAATGGAAAGGGAAATTGGCAGAGCCAAAACCACGTAGCTCTTTGAAAACCCGTTCACCATAGGCTTCCGGCCACTGGATTTTAAACGCAGGCACACCGATTTTTTTCAAATCACGCAAAATGATTTCAGCTGTGCAATCCAGTTTGGCAAGATCAAACACGATAGGATATAGCCAATATGCGTTTTGCCTGTCTTCATTATTCAGCGGCAGACTATGAATTAAATCGATTTCTGCAAATTTTGCGTCATAGATTTTCGCGTATTGTTTACGGTTATGCATATTCCAGTCATCAAACCGCTCCAGCTCATTAATCCCGATGATCGACTGAATTTCAGTCATACGGTAATTATAGCCAATGCGATTATGCACATGCCATGACACCTCTTCCAAAGCAAGTAAGTCAAACTTCCTTTTCACATCAAACCCGTGATCACGATAGGCACGGCATTCCCAACCGATTTCAGGATTATTGGTCACAACCATGCCACCTTCACCACCGGTGGTAAAATGTTTGGACTGACAGAAACTGAATGTGCCAACATCACCAATCGTTCCAACAGATTTCCCCTTATACTTTCCACCGAGACATTGCGCGCTGTCTTCTATTACTTTGAGATTATGTCTGCGGGCAACAGCAAGAATTGCATCCATATCGCAGACAACACCATAAAGATGTACAACGATAATAGCTTTTGTGCGCTCGGTAATCAGAGCTTCTATTTTATCAGGGTCGATAGTGTGTTCTTCCGTCGTATCGCAAAATACAGGAATAGCACCGCACTGTAATACAGCAAAGGAAGTAGCAATAAAGGTATATGAAGGAACAATAACTTCATCACCAGGGCCGATATTTAATGCCCCCACAGCAATATTCACAGCAGAGGTGCCTGAATTACAGGAGATTGCCATTTCTGCGCCAATCCAGTCGGCAAATTTATTTTCAAATTCCATGCCTTTTTTTCCGGTCCAGTAATTAACTTCACCGGATAACAGTGGCTGCTGAATATCTTTTAATGTTTTTTCGGCAAAATCAGGCCATTGTGGGAATTTCATAAAATCACACCTTAATATTATTACAAGAGATAAGTTTATTTATATAAAAACAAATTAATTATTTTTTATAAACCTTGAGTTAACTAACATAATTAATGCACCAACAGATAATAAATAAAATGCTGTTTCAAGACTAAAACTCTGAGCAATAAACCCGATTAACGCAGGCCCAATCATTATTCCAAAGTAGCCAAATGTAACAATTGAAGCTATTGCATGACCGGGGAGCATAACTGTTTGAGTTCCCGATATAGAGCATAATATCGGAACAATATTTGATGCACCTAATCCTATAAAGAAAAAACCTATCATATATAGATAGAAAGAACTTACACTAACAACAATAAAGAAACCGATAAAAATACTAAATGTCCCTGCAAAAAAGACTTTCCCACGCCCTATATTAGATATAACTCGATCCCCTAAAAATCGTCCTGTCGTCATCGCTGCTGCAAATGCAGCATAGCCAAATCCATTAAATGCAATATCAACATTACGTTCATTAACCAAAAAAACGCCGCTCCAGTCAATAACTGAACCTTCAATGATCCCCATTAGAAAACAAAGAAAGCTCGCCAAGATAACAATACCTTTCGGAAAAAAGAAACCTTTATCCTTTCTTTCTTTATTATTATCGTGATTATTTATAAGCCCGGAGAAAGAAAAAATAAATAACAACGATAATATAAAAGATATAACCAGACATGCGACAAGAGCAGAAAAGTTCATATAAAGTAATATCGATACGCCAGCCGCCCCCAGAATCCCTCCCAAACTGAAAAACCCATGGAAGCCTGACATCAAGTTTCTCTTTGTATTTTTTTCCACTTCTACAGCCTGGATATTCATTGCAACATCCACTGTACCAATGGATGCCCCAAAGATAAAAAGCATAATTCCAAGCTGGGTAACACTCGAAGATAATATTAGAAGCGGTAAAGAAACAATAGCAAAAATCCCTGAAATTATAATAACCTTACGACAACCAAATAAAGTAGTCAGAAATCCTGTAACAGGCATGGATACAATTGACCCAAGACCCAGAAAAAACAATAAAACACCCAGCTCTCCTGAATCAATATTTAAAAAATTTTTTACCAAGGGTATCAAAGGAGCCCATGCCGCAATTCCCATACCAGCAGCTAAGAAAACAGCTCTAGTTGCAATCACATTATTCATAATCCATCTCAACCATAATGTTTATATAAAAGCCCACGCTATACTTAATCACACAGGGTTATACACTTCATCTTGAAATCCGTTGTGTATATACCCGTCATCTTTCAAGCTGCCTCTTTGTTGGCTGCACTCGCTCACCCCAGTCGCATAGTTATCTATGCTCAGGGGACTTTCTCCTTTGCCGCCGCGATGCAACTCGAAATCCATAGGGTATAGAGTCATCAAAACATTAATCCATCCTTATGAATTAATTTTAATTTCAAAAGCATTCATTCCTATTTTATCAATTTTAATTTCATCCCAGTGCTTAATTACTTCGAGAACTGAAGAGTGTATTTTCTCTTGTCCCCCAATTTGTATGACCTCACAACCTGCTGCTAATGCACTTTGTATTCCTGCATATGAATCTTCAAAAACTAAACAGTCTTTGGCTTTTATTCCCAAACGTTCAGCTGCCATGAGGTAGGGAGCAGGATGCGGTTTCCCGTCCTGTACATCATCAGAACCCACAATGAGATCCGGTATCTTAAGACCACAAACATTCATTCTATGATATGCAACTCTCTGGCTGGCTGAAGTGACTACAGCCCAAGGGCAATCATTTAAAGAAAGTAAAAATTCTTTTGCACCAAATAAAGCTTGTGCTGAACCTGAATGTTGAACTTCTAAATCATCCAATAACTGAACCTGTTCTTCCACATTCAAATGTGGGGCAATAGACAAAATAACATCTCTGGAACGAACACCATGACATATCTCCAATACATGTTGGATAGGCACATTCTGCATTTCGCACCATTTAGACCAAATCATTTCAACTTCCGATAAAGATTGAACCAAAGTCCCATCCATATCAAATAAAATAGCCTTTATATTATAAATCCCCATTACCCCTCCGATAATAAAAAACAAACACTGTAAATCATCCCAATCATTTATAATAAAACATAGGAATCAAAATAAATCATCAGACCTATTTCATTAGGATAAATCAATATCACAGCATCTGCTAATTAATCACTTCAGATTATCTCCGGATCGTTTATAACCCAATAAATCTTAATGGAAAAAATGCCAAATATCATTATGCTATAGTTAATTAACGTCCTCGCCAGACTCCAGTTCTCTCTTGTATCCTCCCAGGCCACTGGGAACTGATCTAATTTCTTAGATAACCTATTTGTCAGATAAATAATTTCAGCATCAAATGCGTATCCATTAATCTTCTGCTTAGAAAACACTTCTTTTGCCACATCAGATTTCAACATTTTAAATGGACATTGAGAATCAGAAACTTTGCAATTCAATAGTAAGTTGACTATTTTTAAAAATATTTTACTGGTTATCTTCCTATATGAATTTGCTTTTGATTTATTCTTTGAAAAGCGCTCTCCAATAACCAAGTCAATATTTGAAATTTCAATCCTCCTGTATGCAATAAAAAAATCACTTTCTTTTATAGGAAAATCAATATCTGTATAAAAAATATACTTCCCTTTTGCTAAATCGACGCCTCTTCTAATGCTATAGCCTTTTCCATAGTTGCCACAGTTAGAGATCACCAGAACATCAGGATAATTTTTCTTTATTTTTACAACATCTTGGTCATGAAAATTATTTTTATCTGAATCGTTGACTATAATTATTTGTACCTTCAACTTCTCCTGAATGTTTCGGATACGCTGGATAGTTTTTTCAATAACAGAATAATTTTCATTATAGCGAGGAAGAATAATTGAAACATCAATAGCATCATCCTCTATGCGATGATTTTTTGTCTCCATAATGATACCTTAAGGTATAATGTACTAAAATCCCAATAATAATTTACCCAAATCTGTTA
Source organism: Xenorhabdus sp. PB30.3 (assembly GCF_963895965.1). Lineage (NCBI taxonomy): Bacteria > Pseudomonadati > Pseudomonadota > Gammaproteobacteria > Enterobacterales > Morganellaceae > Xenorhabdus > Xenorhabdus sp. PB30.3. Next base: position 63,933 of record NZ_CAWQMW010000001.1, read on the forward strand.
AGTGTATCTGAGATGTATCTTGTTGATGTGCTTTTTTAACCGGAAAGGCTTTCCCTGTTATAGATGTCGTCGGCAAACCTTTTTTATAAGCTACAATTCTCTCGGCAACTTGTTGTTCTGTAATATCTGTTCGTGGAAATAAGCAAAAATATTGAGCTAATCTTGGCTCATTCGAAGTATTAGGTATATTCCCGTGAGGCAGTGCACTGTCAAAAATGACATAATCCCCTGCTTTCAATGGAATTGATTTAATATTCATTCCTGTTGTATCAGGAAATCTACTGTTATATCCCGCTGGCTGTTTTGATAGCCATTCATAGATAACTTTATGAAAACCAGGAACACACTGGAAACCACCAGAATTACCATTATCATCAGTTAAGCTCAAAAGACCCTGTATTTTTCTTTCCAGTGGGCGTTTAGAAACATCAATATCCCAATGAATAAAACCTTCATATTTCCAGTTTTCGTTAACTGGAGGATTCATATTTACCCTGTCAACACTAACCAGTAAATCTGAGGTACCAAAAATCTTTTCATATACAGAGTAAATGATTTGATTCTGACGATTATCCCACAAAGCCTGATGATGATAAAAAGGAATCCGCCCCATTTCATCAATTCCTGAACGAGAGCGAATCTCCATGTTATAAAAATCACTCTGGTTACTCTTATCCATTTCCAAAAAATAAAATATAGCATCGACAGTTTTTTGAACTTGTTCTTTGCTTATTGCCGACTCTATGATGATATAACCATTATCATCCCAACTCTTTAAATACTTTTCCATTTTTCCTTCTGAAATAGATAAACTCATAATTTCCACCTACTTATATTTATTTCACTTGGTTATCTTATCAACGAACACAGTTTAATCTCTCTATCAGAGATAATTTAAGTGCATTAGACTTTGATCTAAAATGTTTATAAAATGGACGGGAATATAAATCATTAAAATAAACTCAACCTAAGCCAAATAAAACTAAAGGATATTTTTTATAAAAAAATTGAGGTAAATCACAAATAAAATAAAAAACAAAAATTATTGTAAAATACCCACATTCAATTATTCCTTATCGAAAAAATGACAATAACAAATACCTCTCGTGAATATAAAAAATAACCATCATATATTTAATTTTATATTTCCACATTCCAGATGCATCGTAATAATAAATATCTTACCAAAAATAATTAATGATATATTTTTCGTTTTTTAGAAACTTGAAGATAGGAACTATAATTCTATATTTAGAATTATATGATTTTAACTCGCTCCCCTAGAAATAATTTACCTATTTCTAGGGGTTAAAAGTGAAGAAAAGCATTCTGACATTACCTGCATGCATTTCTGCATACAGGTAATACTAAAAAATATTTATGAGATGAAAATTATGAGGTAGGTTATTAATTATTTATATATCTGAAATAAATCTTCTCCTGTGGCAATAACTCCCTCTTTTGCAATCACTCGGATTCCTGAATAGTTATCGATATTGCTGATAATAACTGGGCTTATCATTGATTTGGCATGAGAATTCAAATAATCAAGGTCTAATTTCAGTAACGCCGTTCCTGTTTTGACTTTCATGCCTTCTTTCACCAAACATTCAAACCCACGGCCGCCCAGAGAAACAGTATCAATGCCCATATGGACAATAACTTCAGCACCATTATCCGCCTCAATACATAACGCATGGTTAGTATCAAATATCTTTACCACCGTACCTGTAACGGGTGAGAAGACTGTTTCCGAGGTCGGATTAATTGCAATACCATCACCCACTAATTTACTGGAGAAAGCTTCATCCGGTACATCTTCCAGCTTGACTAACTCACCCGCTACAGGCGCTAGCAAAGTCAGAATTTCTTTATTTTCCTGCGTACTCTTTTTTTCTACCGGAGTATCAAAGTCTGGAATATCATTTTCTGTCGCAGCGGAAATCGGACCTTTAGCAATAACATCTTTCATGGCGCTAGCAATCAGTTCAGCACGCATACCAACAATAATCTGAACACTTCCTTTATTCAGGCGAATAACACCAGAAGCCCCAAGACGTTTAGTAACTCGTTCATTAACTAAACTGGAATCTTTCACGGATAAACGCAAACGGGTGATACAAGAGTCAATATTGATTAAATTGGCCGATCCACCTATCGCAGCAACATAGTTATATGCTTCTTCCTGAATATCGTTTTTGCCACCAGCATTCAATTTCATATCAGCATCAGTTCCCGCGGCAGAAGGTAACTCACGGCCTAATGTCATCAGGTTGAATTTTTTGATAGTGAAACGAAATACAACATAATAGATACAGAAAAATACTAACCCTTGTGGGATCAGCATGTACCAGTGAACAGCTAACGGGTTGCGTGAGGAGAGGAAAAGATCAATAAAGCCGGCGCTGAAACCAAAACCGGCAATCCAGTGCATCGCCGCTGCAATATAAACTGAAATACCCGTCATAATGGCATGCAGAAAATAAAGCACAGGTGCCACAAACATGAAAGAGAATTCAAGTGGCTCAGTTATACCAGTAAAGAATGCAGCAAATGCTCCCGCCAACATGATACCGCCAACCATTGCTTTATTCTCAGGACGGGCGCAGTGGTATATCGCCAATGCCGCTCCCGGTAACCCAAACATCATGATGGGGAAGAAACCAGCCTGATAACGCCCGGTAATACCCGGAATAGCCGTTCCTTCAGCAATAGATTTTCCTCCTCCCAGGAAGTTAGGAATGTCATTAATACCCGCCACATCAAACCAGAAAACTGAGTTCAACGCATGGTGCAAACCTAAGGGTATTAGCAGACGATTAAAGAATGCATAAAGCCCCGCCCCTACAGACCCGAGGCTGGTAATACTTTCACCAAATACCACCAGCCAATCATAAATGACAGGCCAGACAAATATCAGGATAAAAGAAAGTAGAATCATTAAAAAAGAATTCAGGATCGGTACCAAACGGCGTCCACTGAAAAAAGACAGTGCCAGAGGTAATTCAACATTACTGTAGCGGTTATAAAGCTCAGCTGAAATAACCCCTATTAAAATACCAATAAACTGATTATTAATTTTATTGAATGCCACTGGCACATCAGCAACCGGAATACCTTCAATCATCGCGATGACTTCGGGCGAACACAGTTTCATAACAACCATAAACCCGACTAATCCGGTCAGTGCAGCAGCTCCGTCTTTATCTTTTGACATACCATAAGCAATACCAATTGCAAATAATATTGCCATGTTGTCAAGAATAGCCTTGCCGGATGAGATAAACAAAGCTGCCATTTTATTGTCAGCTCCCCAACCGGTCGGATCAATCCAATACCCAATCCCGAGTAATATCGCCGCAGCAGGCAATGTTGCAACAGGCACCATTAATGCCCGACCAATCTGTTGTAAGTAAGTTAAAATGTTCACTCACGCCCCCTTAAAGCCCCATGAATGGAGTCTTTTATTTAATAAATGATGTAATAACATCTTCATCTATTTGTTGTTGAATAATTTTAAGTCTAAGAAATTTATTTTTCATCGCAAATTAAATCGTTCGTATGTGTGATAAAAATCACTTAAATTGATATATTTTTGAGCTAAATATGGCCTTAATCAAAAACTTATTTTATTATAAAAAATAACATTAACGCGTGTGTGTCCGGTAGAACCGCTGTAAAGAACAGGTATGATAGGCAGCTTTTTCCCTACCACTGTCCGTATAATTTTAATTTAATAAATGAATAATTTTTTGAAGAGGTCATCATGAGGCTGATCCCCCTAACAAATGCAAGTGATGTAGGTCGATGGTCTGCTCACTATATTGTTAGAAAAATCAATGAATTCAAACCAACAGCAGAACGCCCTTTTGTTCTCGGCCTGCCTACAGGCAGTACACCATTAGCAACTTACAAAGAACTAATTTCTCTATATCAGGCAGGAAAAGTTAGTTTCAGAAATGTTGTAACCTTTAATATGGATGAATATGTTGGCATTCCTGAGGATCACCCCCAGAGTTACCACACTTTCATGTATCAGAATCTCTTCAATCATATTGATATTAAAAAAGAAAACATCAACTTACTCAATGGGAATGCGACAGATATCGAAGCTGAATGCTTACGCTATGAGAATAAAATTAAAGCGTATGGCAAAATTCATCTGTTTATGGGCGGTGTAGGTAACGACGGTCATATTGCATTTAACGAACCAGCGTCTTCTCTCTCTTCCCGTACACGAATTAAGACGCTGACTCTGGAAACACGAACTGCCAATTCCCGTTTTTTCGATAATAACGTGGAATCAGTCCCCCAATATGCGTTAACTATTGGTGTGGGTACGTTAATGGATGCTGAAGAGATCATTATTCTCGTAACCGGAACTCAAAAAGCACTGGCTCTACAAGCTGCTATTGAAGGTAATGTTAACCATATGTGGACAGTAAGCTGTCTACAGATACACCCAAAAACAATTATTGCGTGTGATGAAGCTGCAACAATGGAGTTAAGAGTAAAAACCGTAAAATATTTTCGCCAGATAGAGGCTGATATTCTGAGTGAATTCGCCAGTTAATACTTATTCAGGCATTTAGGTTCAGGCATTTAGGAGTCCAGAATGTACGCTTTAACCAACTGTATTATCTACACCGGACACGACAGGCTCAGTGAATATGCTGTTATTATTGAAGGTGGGATAATTAAGCATATTTGTCCGGAAAATGAGTTACCGGCAGGCATTGAACAGCATGACTTACAGGGTGCAAACCTCTCTCCCGGGTTTATTGACCTGCAAGTCAACGGTTGTGGCGGGGTCCAGTATAATGACCGCATGGAAGATATTACGGAAGGGACACTGCATATCATGCAGAAAACCAATCAGCGATACGGCTGTACCAGTTTTCTGCCAACGCTTATCACTAGCCCTGATGAGCTGATGATCAAAGCCATTGAAGTAATGCGTATCTATCTGGCTAACAACCCCAATCAGGCGATTGGTTTACATCTGGAAGGGCCTTACATCAATCCAGTAAAAAAAGGCACACATAATGCTGCCTATATACGCAAACCAACACCGGAAATGGTCAATTATTTGTGTATTAATGCCGATGTGATCAAGAAAATTACTCTTGCTCCTGAGATGGTAGAAAATCATTACATTCACCAGTTAACTGAAGCGGGCATTGTTGTTTCCGCGGGTCATTCCAACGCAACCTATGAAGAGGCGCGACGGGGATTCCAAAATGGTATTACCTTCTCCACTCATTTATACAATGCCATGCCGGCCATTTCTGGCCGACAGCCGGGGTTAATCAGCGCAATTTATGATACTACTGAAGTCTATGCCGGTATTATTTGTGATGGGATGCATGTTGCCTGGCCCAACATTCGTAGCGCCAAGCGTCTGAAAAATGAAAAATTAGTGCTTGTGACAGATGCCATTGTCCCCGCCGGGCTGGATAAAGGCAGTAATATAGAACAATTCACCTTCGCTAATAAAACAATATATTATCGTAACGGGTTATGTGTCGATGAGAATGGCACATTAAGTGGCTCTTCAGCCACAATGATTGAGTGTGTCAGGAATAGTGTCGAAAAAGTTGGTATCGCTTTAGATGAAACACTGCGCATGGCAACCCTTTACCCAGCTAAAGCTATCGGTGTCGATAAACATCTTGGAACGATTGAGCCGGGTAAAGTAGCAAACCTGACAGCATTCACTCATGATTTCAAAATCTGTAAAACCATAGTTAACGGAAATATCGTTAATGACAATAACAACAAAGGAAATGAAGCTGAACTATCGAGCATAGTGCCTGATGAACAACCATAACACACAAAAACAAATCGCGAATATTGAGCTGGTCAAACAGCTCAATAGCGCCGTGGTCTATCGGTTGATAGACCAACTCGGGCCAATATCCCGTATACAAATTGCGGAAGAGAGCCAACTTGCTCCGGCCAGTGTGACAAAAATTACTCGTCAGTTAATTGAGCGTGGTTTGATTAAAGAAGTTGATCAGCAAGCATCTACTGGCGGACGTCGCGCTATTTCCATCGTCACAGAAACCAGCCATTTTCATACCATTGGTGTTCGGCTAGGCCGTCGGGATGCGACGATTGCGTTATTTGATATGAGCGCCAGACAATTGGCTGAAGAGCAACATCCTGTTCTGGAAAATAGCCAGCAAGAAGTCGAACAACGGATTATCTCCGTGATTGAAGACTTTATCAGCAGAAATCAGCGGCGTAACCGCGAACTGATTGCAATCTCCATTATTGTCCCCGGATTAGTTGATCCCCATAATGGCATTATCCGCTATATGCCACATATTAAAGTCGATAACTGGCCATTAGTGCAAAACCTGCGCAATCACTTCAATATTTCATGTTTTATCGGGCACGACATCCGCAGCTTGGCGCTGGCAGAAAACTATTTCGGAGCCACTCGCGATTGTGAAGACTCTCTTCTTGTACGTGTTCATCGTGGTGTAGGTGCTGGCGTTATTATCAAGAATAATATCTTGCTCAATAAACGTGGCAATCTGGGAGAGATAGGCCATATCCAAATTGAACCACTGGGTGAACGTTGTCATTGCGGTAATTTTGGTTGTCTGGAGACGATCGCATCCAATCCAGCCATAGAGGCTAAAATACAGCATCAATTACAGCAGGGGTTTCCAAGCAAGCTGACATTGGATAAATGCAGCATCCATGACATATGTCGCGCTGCTAATCAGGGTGACTCTCTGGCAGTCGAAGTGATCAGGCAGGCAGGGCATAACCTCGGTAAAGCCATCGCCATTGCCATTAACTTCTTTAATCCACAGAAAGTTGTTATTGCCGGTGATATCACTGAAGCAGAGCAGGCTCTGCTTACCGCTATTCAAAATTGCATCAACACTCAGACTTTAAAAAACTTCCGTGAAGACCTGCCTATCGTAGTTTCCGAATTAAATCACTGTTCTGCAATAGGCGCATTCGCTTTAACGAAGCGAGCTATGCTCAATGGTCTGCTGTTACAACACCTTCTTGGAGGATAATCCGCCACATTAGCTGCTTTTATCATCAAGATGATTACAGGGCAAACAAACAAGCGATTTTATGCATATTTTTTTAAAAAAGCAGTTGACGCATCTGTCTGATATACGCATAATGCGCCCCGCACCGCCGATGAAGGCAAAGCGAAAAAAGATGGCTACGTAGCTCAGCTGGTTAGAGCACAGCACTCATAATGCTGGGGTCACAGGTTCGATTCCCGTCGTAGCCACCATCTTTGCGGGAGTGGCGAAATTGGTAGACGCACCAGATTTAGGTTCTGGCGCCGCAAGGTGTGCGAGTTCAAGTCTCGCCTCCCGCACCATTTCTTCTTCGGTTGCACTTAAATCGAGTTTTGCTAAGGTTGCTTTAAGTTTTAGTGTGTTGTTTTTCAGGTGGGGTATCGCCAAGCGGTAAGGCACCAGGTTTTGATCCTGGCATACCCTGGTTCGAATCCAGGTACCCCAGCCATATTTCTGAAAACGATAATTACTAAGAAATAGATAGCCATTAATAAAACAAGGTTTAAAATGAAAATATTCAGGTGGGGTATCGCCAAGCGGTAAGGCACCAGGTTTTGATCCTGGCATACCCTGGTTCGAATCCAGGTACCCCAGCCATTCTCCTGAAGGTTTTCATAAAATTTACGGTTAACGTAAATGGCTACGTAGCTCAGCTGGTTAGAGCACAGCACTCATAATGCTGGGGTCACAGGTTCGAATCCCGTCGTAGCCACCATTTTAAATTCAGTTGGGGTATCGCCAAGCGGTAAGGCACCGGATTCTGATTCCGGCATTCCCAGGTTCGAATCCTGGTACCCCAGCCAAATTTTCAAAACAAACGTTGACTGAACTGATAGCCACCTTTTGGTGGTTTTTTTTGTTTTTGTGCCAAAAAATATCCCCAGCTTACCGCTTTATAGTCTTCATCTTTGTTTGATGACCAGCCTGAAATTGACACATCTAACCCTGTTTATGAAGTGCTCAGTAGAAAACATATCTAAGGGTAGAAGTATTCAAAATACGGCTCCTACCCTCAAAAATATTGACTAAAAACAGTAATCACACCCCCAGCGCATATTTCAGCGCTAGTTTTTTCAGTGCGCCTGAGCGCTGCGCTGCCATCAAGGCCAGATTACGCATAGTTTTCAATCCCGGCAGATCATGGCTGAATGCAGTGTGAAAAAGATCCATTCCCGCCTGCATAACCAAATTATCCGGCATTCTGCGACGTTGATACCGCATCAGTACAGTCAGGGAATCCCACTCTTCCAGTGATTCTTTGGCATCAATCAATACGTTAAGTAAAGTATCTACATCCCGATAGCCCAGATTGACGCCCTGCCCTGCCAGTGGGTTGATTGTATGAGCTGCATCTCCCAGCAAAACCAGCCCTTCACGTACATAATCACTGGCATGATGGCGGGTCAGAGGAAATGAACCCGCAGCAATCGGAGTCACTTTACCCAAACGGGCCGGAAACGCCTGAAATATTTCCCGCTCAAGCTGTGTCATTGACATCGCCTGTAACTGACGAATGCGGGCGGGAGAGTCATACCATACCAGCGATGCCCACTGATCGAATAACGGTAGAAAGGCTCTGGGACCAGAAGGAAAAAATTGCTGCCATGTTATGTCCTGCTGAGGTTGTTCCGTTTTAACAGTTATCAACATACACGCCTGACGATATTGCCATCCCCTGCTGCCAATTCCCGCTAATTGCCGAACCTGAGAACGGGCGCCATCAGCACCGATAATCAAACGAGTGTTTAATACCGTACCATCAGTCAATTCAAGCTGCCATGTTTTATGGTCACCATGACGCTGCATCGATTTCAGCTCTGCGGGGCAAAACAGTGTCAGGTTAGGATACCGTTCAAACTCCTGCCACAAAGCCAGTTGCAGAATACGGTTTTCTACCATGTACCCAAGTTCAGGCAGGCCGAGGCTTACTGCATCAAAAATCACATTGGAATCATTCTGTTCCCATGTCTCCAGCTTCCGATAAGGTGCGCTACGCATCTGTACAACATGTTCCCAAGCACCCAATTGCTTCAGTAAATCCACGGATGCCCGACTAATGGCAGAAATACGAATATCCGGTTCACTTTCTGCACAATAGGGTTGTGGCGGCTGATGTTCCAACAGAGCGACACGCCAGCCTTCCTGCGCCAATCCCAATGCCGTTGCCGCTCCAATCATCCCGGCACCCACGATAACCATATCGAATTTTTGTTGTGGATTATTCATATTCATCACGCTATTAACTTCTTGATTAAAATAGTGTACCGGAATTTTCCCTTTCCGGCTGTGAATATCCGGTGTTACAGTCTGGTCACTGGTGCCTCAAATGAATACAATAGTCTGTAACATTATGCTAAACACACTGTATTCAATATGCTGGTTCAATAGACTATGCTTTTCAGTGTTGACGCATCATTCCACTGGAAACACCGGATACACAAAATGTCGACGATAAAAAAACTGTATATCAAAACCTGGGGCTGTCAGATGAATGAATACGATTCATCCAAGATGGCCGACCTGCTGGAAACCACTCACGGTTATCAGTTAACCGATATCGCCGAAGACGCAGATATCTTACTCTTGAATACTTGTTCAATCCGTGAAAAGGCCCAAGAAAAAGTCTTTCACCAACTCGGGCGCTGGAAAGGGCTGAAAGACAAAAACCCTGAAGTTATCATTGGCGTTGGGGGCTGTGTGGCTTCTCAGGAAGGGGATTACATTCGCCAGCGTGCACCGAGTGTTGATATTATATTCGGGCCACAAACCCTGCACCGCCTGCCGGAAATGATTAATCATGTGAAAGGCACCCGCAGCCCTGTTGTTGATATCAGTTTCCCTGAGATCGAGAAATTCGACCGCCTGCCAGAACCCCGTGCTGATGGCCCGACGGCTTTTGTTTCTATCATGGAAGGCTGTAATAAATACTGCACATTCTGTGTGGTTCCTTACACCCGTGGGGAAGAAGTCAGCCGTCCTTGTGATGATATTCTGTTTGAAATTGCTCAGCTTGCTGCGCAGGGTGTGCGTGAAGTAAACCTGCTCGGCCAGAACGTGAATGCTTATCGCGGTGCAACATTTGACGGAGATATCTGCACATTTGCTGAATTACTGCGTCTGGTTGCTGCTATTGACGGAATCGACCGCATACGCTTCACCACCAGCCATCCGATTGAATTTACCGACGATATCATCGCCGTGTATGAAGACACCCCTGAACTGGTCAGCTTCCTGCACTTACCTGTCCAGAGTGGCTCTGACCGCATTCTGACTCTGATGAAACGTGCTCATACTGCGCTGGAATATAAAGGAATTATTCGCCGTTTGCGGAAGGCTCGCCCTGATATCCTGATCAGTTCAGATTTCATCATTGGTTTCCCGGGTGAAACACAGGATGACTTTGAAAAAACAATGAAATTAATTGCTGATGTTAATTTCGACATGAGCTTCAGTTTTATTTATTCAGCACGTCCGGGTACCCCTGCGGCCGATTTACCGGATGATGTGAGTGAAGACGAGAAAAAACAGCGTCTGTACCTGCTCCAGCAACGTATAAATCAACAAGCTATGAGCTTCAGCCGGGCGATGATTGGCAGTACTCAGCGTGTTCTAGTTGAAGGCCCATCCCGTAAGAATATTATGGAGCTTTCTGGACGCACGGAAAATAACCGTGTAGTTAATTTTGAAGGCGCACCTGATATGATTGGCAAATTTGTTGATGTTGAAATTGTCGACGTCTATGCCAATTCCCTGCGCGGTAAGGTCATCCGCACCGAAGATGAAATGGATTTACGTGTCTATGAATCACCTGAATCAGTCATTGCCCGAACCCGTAAGGAAGACGAAATCGGTGTTGGCATTTATCAGCCTTCATAACAAGTCAGCCTTAATGACAGGATAGCCGTAAAAGAACAGGATAACTTTAACAAATAGGCCGGATTCACAGGCCTTAACATAGAGATAATCAGTGACACAAATCAACCCACAAGTAGCAACACAAGAGATCTTTCTGGAACCCGCAGATAATCAGCGATTAATGAGCCTGTGTGGCCCACTTGATGACAATCTGAAACAACTTGAGCGTCGCTTGGGAATAGAGATAAACCGCCGCGACAATCGTTTCAAATTGGTGGGCAAGCCACTGTGTGTCAGCGCAGTAGCCAGTATACTGCGCCGCCTGTATGTTGAAACCGCCCCTGTACGCGGAGTGATACCGGATCTTGAACCTGAGCAGATTCATCTGGCTATCACGGAAACCCGCGTACTGGAGCAAACAGCAGAAAGCGTCCCTGACTACGGTAAGGCCGTGAATATCAAAACCAAACGGGGGGTAGTCAAACCCCGTACACCTAATCAGGCTCAGTATATTGCCAATATTCTTAGTCATGATATTACGTTTGGTATCGGGCCTGCGGGAACGGGTAAAACCTATCTGGCCGTTGCAGCAGCGGTTGATGCACTGGAGCGTCAGGAAATCCGCCGGATATTGCTCACCCGCCCTGCTGTTGAAGCCGGGGAAAAACTGGGCTTTCTGCCGGGGGATCTGAGCCAGAAAGTCGATCCTTATCTACGTCCGCTTTACGATGCATTATTTGAGATGCTGGGATTTGAAAAAGTTGAGAAGCTGATCGAAAGAAATGTCATTGAAGTCGCTCCACTGGCCTATATGCGTGGACGGACGCTCAATGATGCCTTTATTATTCTCGACGAAAGCCAGAATACAACCATCGAACAGATGAAAATGTTTCTGACCCGTATTGGTTTCAACTCCAAAGCAGTTATCACTGGTGATGTCACCCAGATAGACCTGCCTAGAGGCCAGAAATCAGGCCTGAGTCATGCGATGGAAGTTTTATCTGACGTTGATGACCTTAGCTTTAACTTTCTCTACAGCGAAGATGTTGTGCGCCATCCGGTGGTTGCCAAAGTCGTTATCGCCTATGAAATATGGGAAGCCGCTGAGCAGAAACGTAAACAGGCGCTTAATGAAAAGCGCAGGCAGGAAGCACAATGAGTTCAGTTATATTAGATTTACAGATTGCATGTGAAAAACCAGAAGGGCTTCCTGAGGAGGTCCTGTTCCAAAACTGGCTGGAAGGCGTTTTGCCGCAATTTCAGGCAGAAAGTGAAGTCACAATCCGTTTAGTTGATGAGGCAGAAAGCCACGAATTAAACCTCACTTATCGAGGGAAAGACAAACCAACCAATGTGTTATCTTTCCCGTTTGAAGCTCCGCCTGAAGTTGAACTACCCTTGCTCGGTGATTTAATCATATGCCGTCAGGTTGTTGAAAAAGAAGCTCAGGAGCAGCAAAAAACAGTCGAAGAACACTGGGCACATATGGTGATACACGGCTGTCTTCATCTGCTTGGATATGACCATATTGAAGATGAAGAAGCAGAAGAAATGGAATCTCTGGAAACAGAAATTCTGGGAAAAATGGGTTATCCTGATCCCTATCTTGCGGAAAAAGAATAACCACCAATAATATTTTTATGATAAATATTACGATCACTTTAATTAATGAGGAAATACAATTAGAACGCCATGAGCGACGACCATCCTTCTAGTAACGATAGCCCTGGACCTAAGAAAGGCTTTTTTGCACTTCTTAATCAGATTTTCCACGGTGAGCCGAAAAACCGCGATGATTTAGTTGAACTGATCCGTGATTCAGAACAGAACGACCTCATCGACCCCGATACCCGAGAAATGCTCGAAGGGGTGATGGATATTGCTGACCAGCGTGTGCGTGACATTATGATCCCACGCTCACAAATCGTTACCTTAAAACGCAACCAGCCTCTGGACGAATGTCTGGATGTCATTATCGAGTCAGCCCACTCCCGTTTTCCTGTGATCAGCGAGGATAAAGATCACATTGAAGGCATTCTGATGGCAAAAGATCTTCTGCCATTTATGCGTACGAACGCAGAACCTTTCAGCATTGATAAAGTTCTGCGGCAAGCGGTGGTGGTGCCGGAAAGTAAGCGCGTTGACCGATTGCTGAAAGAGTTTCGTTCCCAACGCTACCATATGGCGATTGTTATCGATGAATTCGGCGGTGTTTCCGGTCTGGTCACGATTGAAGATATACTTGAACTGATTGTAGGCGAAATTGAAGACGAGTACGACGATGACGAAGATAACGACATTCGTGCCCTGAGCCGCCATACTTATTCAGTACGAGCATTGGCTCAGATTGAAGATTTCAACGATATTTTCGGCACTAATTTCAGTGATGAAGAAGTTGATACCATAGGCGGATTGGTCATGCAGGCATTCGGGCATCTGCCTTCCCGTGGAGAATCCATCAGCATTAATGGCTATCATTTCAAAGTAGCCATGGCAGATAGCCGTAAAATCATTCAGGTTCATGTAAAAATACCGGATGATGCTGAAGTTCCTGGCCTTGATAAAGACTAATGGGATCTGGATGAACAAAACCTCATTAATAAGTTGCCAGCGGCTGCGTGCCTTGCTGGCGCTTTTCTTCGGAGCCAGTGGAACACTGGCTTTTTCACCTTTTGATTTCTGGCCTGCTGCTCTTATCTCCCTCTTTGGCCTGCAAATCCTGACGTTAAACCGAACCAGCCGACAAGCAGCCTTTATTGGTTTCTGCTGGGGGCTTGGGTTGTTCGGCAGCGGAACAAACTGGGTTTATGTCAGCATTGCCGGTTTCGGGGGTATGCCAACCGCCATTAATATCTTTTTAGTTGTTTTGTTGGCGGCTTACCTTGCGCTCTATCCAGCTCTGTTTGCCGGGTTACTTAACCGTTTTTTCCCTGCTTCAAACGGGATCAGGCTGATGATTGCCAGCCCTGCTCTGTGGCAGTTAACGGAATTTTTACGTGGCTGGGTACTTACCGGTTTTCCGTGGCTACAATTTGGTTACAGTCAAATTGATGGCCCGTTAAAAGCCATTGCGCCGGTTTTCGGGGTAGAAGGTATTACTTTCCTGTTGATGATTATCAGCGGGTTGCTGGTTTTTGCTACCGTACATAAAAAAACCGTGGCTGCCATCGCTGCCATTGCTTTGCTGATGTTACCGTGGCCAATGAGGCATTATCAGTGGTATACCTTACTACCGGAAAAATCGGCTGATATAGCACTGGTACAAGGGAATATCCCTCAGGAAATAAAATGGGATCCTTCAGCATTGGGCAAAACACTGGATATCTATCTGGATAACAGCCGCCCTTTCATTGGAAAAGTTCCCATCATTATCTGGCCAGAAGCAGCAATTCCTGACTATGAACACGACCAGAGTCTCTTCCTGACCAAACTGGATGCGTTGCTCAGGCAACATCACACCAGCCTGATTACCGGTATTCCCGATGCACGACCAACATTAGACGGATACAAATTCTATAACAGCATTATTGTGTTAGGAGAGAAAACGCCTTACCAGTATCCGGCGGCTGACCGCTATGACAAACATCACCTTGTGCCGTTTGGTGAATTTGTACCGCTGGAATCATTACTGCGTCCATTGGCGCCCTTATTTAACCTGCCAATGTCCTCTTTCAGTCAGGGCAGTTATATACAGCCTCAGCTTTCTGTGGCTGGTTATGACATTACTGCTGCTATCTGTTATGAAATCATTTTGGGTGAGCAAGTCCGCGATAATTTCAAACCCAGTACAGAATTTTTGCTGACAATTTCCAACGACGCATGGTTCGGTCAATCTATTGGCCCGTGGCAACACTTCCAGATGGCGCGGATGCGCTCTCTTGAACTGGGTCGCCCATTATTACGGGGCACCAATAATGGCATTACTGCCGTAATCAGGCCAGATGGTTCAATACAGGCTGAAATTCCGCAGTTCACCCGTCAGGTTTTGGAAACCGAAGTCACTCCAGCCAGCGGGATCACCCCTTATTTCCGTATTGGGAACTGGCCGGTTTGGGGAATGACTGTATTGTTTATTTTGGTCGGATTAATCAGAAACCGCCGCCATACTTAGTTAAGTATTTAACAATACCCCCTAAAAATCCTCCAAAGAATAAGTTCAGAATGTATTTACATACTGAACTTATTCTTTCTCGTATATCATGTTAGGTAATTTCTCCAAGACGAATCCCTCCATTAGTTCCATTTCTAAAATATTCACAAAAAACACAAAAACAGCCTAAAAAATCACCGCACTACGGTATTTATTCCTAAAAAGTGCAAACTGTGAACAAGATTCAAAATTATTTGCCACAAAATCACACTTAAACAAAATTGTTTGTTTATAGTTCGAGTTGGCTCGCAAAATAAAAACATCAATGTTTCAAAAAAGTAACATTATGAATTATTTTTTTACGACTCATACACAAAACAATATTAGAAATTAATTTCTATGTTAACGATATCTGTAAAACAGAAATAAAAGCATAGATCCACCCCCTGCAAACAAACCCAGTATTGAATAAAACAACCACATGAAGGAGCTGTATATGCGTAAGTTGATGTTAGCCACAATGTTCCTTAGCGCGGTAGGAGCTGCCCATGCTGAGGAACTGACCGGCACACTGAAAAAAATTAAAGACAGTGGAGTTGTTGCTGTCGGGCACAGAGAATCTTCTGTTCCATTTGCTTATTATGATGGAAAACAGAATGTTGTCGGTTTCGCTCAGGACCATTCCAATTTAATCGTGGAAGCGATTAAGAAAAAAATTGGTGCTCCTGATCTACAAGTAAAATTGATTCCGGTTACCTCCCAGAACCGTATTCCATTACTCCAAAATGGTACTTTTGATTTTGAATGTGGTTCAACCACCAATACTCCCGAGCGCCAAAAACAGGCCGCATTCTCCAATACTATTTTTATCGTCAATACCCGCCTTCTGACCAATAAAGATTCAGGTATCAAAGGATTTGATGATCTGGGTGGAAAAAATGTTGTTGTCAGTGCCGGTACAACATCTGAAATGTTGCTGAATAAGCTCAATGACGAGAAAAAAATGAAGATGCGTATTATCAGCGCAAAAGATCATGGTGATTCATTCCGGACACTGGAATCAGGCCGTGCTGTCGCCTTCATGGTTGATGATGCGCTCTTGGCAGGAGAGCGCGCCAAAGCGAAAAAACCTGAACAGTGGATTATCGTTGGTGAACCGCAATCTAAAGAAGCTTATGGCTGTCTGATGCGCAAGGATGACCCTCAGTTCAAGAAGCTGCTGGATGAAACGGTTGCAGAAATACAGACGTCAGGCAAAGCCGCAGAAAGGTTCGATATCTGGTTCAAGCAGCCGATTCCACCCAAAAATCTGAATATGAATTTTACTCTGTCTGATGAGATGAAAGAGCTGTTCAAAGCACCAAATGATAAGTCATTGAATTAATTATAAACCTAAAACCTCGATTTCATTGGCACGACGGGTATGAGGTAGCCGTTTCCTACCTCATTTTTATGTTTCAGGGAGCATATGTATGTCAATTGATTGGAACTGGGGCATCTTTCTACAGGAAGCGCCTTTTGGTAATACCACCTATCTGGGGTGGATCATTTCTGGATTTCAGGTAACTGTCGCTCTTTCAATATGTGCCTGGGTTATTGCATTTATTGTCGGTTCTTTTTTCGGCATTCTGCGAACTGTCCCGAATAAATTTCTTTCCGGGTTAGGAACCTGCTATGTCGAACTATTTCGTAACGTTCCCCTTATAGTCCAGTTTTTTATATGGTATCTGGTTGTTCCGGAATTCCTGCCCAAAAACCTGAGTGACTGGTTCAAAATGGACTTAGATCCTAATATCCAGTTTTTCCTTTCCTCATTGGTTTGTCTCGGATTATTTACCGCAGCACGAGTATGTGAGCAAGTCAGGGCTGCTATTCAATCCCTGCCACGGGGACAAAAAGCCGCAGGGCTGGCAATGGGGCTGACTCTGCCTCAGACTTACCGTTACGTTCTGCTACCCAACGCTTATCGTGTCATTACGCCACCCATGACCTCAGAAATGCTCAATCTGGTGAAAAACTCCGCGATTGCTTCAACTATCGGTCTGGTGGATATGGCAGCACAGGCAGGGAAATTACTGGATTATTCAGCACATGCCTATGAAACATTTACTGTTATCACACTGGCATATGTGGGTATCAATCTCGTGATTATGCTGGCAATGAGCATACTAGAGAAAAAAATACAGCTGCCGGGCAACATAGGAGGGAAATAGAACATGTATCAATTTGACTGGAGTTCAATTGTTCCCAGCCTGCCGCTTCTGTTGGATGGATTAATCATCACCGCAGAGATCACACTGATAGCTATCGTGATTGGCATTGCCTGGGGAACCATTCTGGCAATGATGCGGCTTTCTTCCATTAAGGCTCTGAGCTGGTTTGCGGCCCTGTATGTTAACCTCTTCCGTTCCGTACCTCTGGTAATGGTATTGTTATGGTTCTATTTAATTGTGCCTAGCTTAGTCCAAAATGTTCTGGGTATATCACCAAAAACTGATATCCGATTAATCTCTGCAATGGTAGCGTTCTCAATTTTTGAAGCGGCCTATTATTCTGAAATTATCCGGGCCGGTATCCAGAGTATTTCCCGTGGTCAGTCAGCCGCATCGCTGGCATTAGGGATGACACACATGCAAAGTATGCGTTTGGTCATTCTGCCACAGGCATTTCGGGCAATGATACCGTTGCTGCTGACGCAGGGCATTGTATTATTTCAGGATACTTCTCTGGTATACGTATTGAGTCTGGCGGATTTTTTCCGTACAGCAAGTAATATCGGTGAACGTGACGGTACACAGGTTGAAATGGTTCTGTTTGCCGGGTTGGTTTATTTTATTATTAGTTTTTCCGCCTCGATGCTGGTTAACTATTTAAAGAAAAGGACTATTTAATGATCTCGCTGAAAAATGTATCCAAATGGTATGGCCAGTTTCAGGTGCTGAATGACTGTTCAACTGAAGTCAAAAAAGGCGAAGTCGTGGTCGTCTGCGGGCCTTCTGGTTCTGGCAAATCCACACTCATAAAAACGGTCAACGGCCTCGAGGCTGTCCAGCAAGGTGAAATTTCGGTCAATGGAACAAAAGTCAATGATAAAAAAACCGATCTGGCACAATTACGTTCCCAAGTCGGCATGGTATTTCAACATTTTGAACTGTTTCCTCATCTGTCGATCATAGACAATCTGACGCTGGCTCAGGTTAAAGTTCTCAAGCGCGATAAGCAGGCAGCAACAGAAAAAGGCCTGAAACTGCTAGATAGAGTTGGGTTATCAAACCACGCCCATAAATTCCCTTCCCAGCTTTCCGGCGGGCAACAGCAGAGGGTAGCTATCGCACGTGCTCTCTGTATGGATCCGATTGCCATGCTGTTTGACGAACCCACTTCTGCCCTTGATCCAGAAATGATCAATGAAGTGCTGGATGTAATGGTTGAACTGGCTAACGAAGGAATGACCATGATGGTCGTTACCCATGAAATGGGGTTTGCAAAAAAAGTGGCTCACCGCGTTATCTTTATGGATGAGGGAGCAATTGTCGAAGACAGCAGAAAAGAAGATTTCTTCGTCAACCCTAAATCAGAACGCGCCCGCGATTTTCTGGCAAAAATTCTGCACTGATGACGTTCCTGGCCGGCGGTATCAACATACCGCCGGCTTTAAGCCACATCTGTGCCCGGTAGGAAAGATAAAGAGGGGTAAAAATTCACTAATTTTCTGTGTTGTGCCACTAACAGGTGTTGTTGCCCCTATTCCTATCCGCTATGCTATGGCATCTTAAATTTCATAAACAAACATACTCGCTATACCCAATAAATTTCGAGTTGCTTCGCGTCGGCAGGGAGTTAATCCCAGATAGCCCAACAAAGAGACAGCCTGAAAGGTGAAGGGCATAAAGGCGTAGCATTATTACTCACCATAGGATCATCGGTGCCATGCAAGAACAATATCGTCCAGAAGACATAGAGCAACAAGTCCAGCTTCATTGGCAAGAGAAGCAAACTTTTAAAGTGACCGAAGACAGCAGCAAAGAAAAATACTACTGCCTGTCCATGCTACCTTACCCTTCTGGCCGACTACATATGGGCCATGTCCGTAACTACACTATTGGTGATGTGATTTCCCGTTACCAACGTATGCTTGGTAAAAATGTCCTGCAACCTATCGGTTGGGATGCATTCGGTTTACCGGCGGAAGGCGCGGCAGTTAAAAACAATACCGCACCAGCACCGTGGACTTATTCCAATATCGAATACATGAAAGGCCAGCTTAAAATGCTGGGATTTGGTTACGACTGGGATCGTGAAGTCACAACCTGTACACCAGAATATTATCGCTGGGAACAATGGTTCTTCACCAAACTGTATGAAAAAGGTCTGGTTTACAAAAAAACCTCTGCAGTGAACTGGTGTCCGAACGATCTGACCGTTCTGGCGAATGAGCAGGTTATTGATGGTTGCTGCTGGCGCTGTGACAGCCCTGTAGAACGTAAAGAGATCCCGCAGTGGTTTATTAAAATCACCGATTACGCGGAAGAATTGCTGAACGATCTGGATAAGCTGGAAGAGTGGCCTGAGCAGGTCAAAGTTATGCAGCGTAACTGGATTGGCCGTTCAGAAGGTGCTGAAATCACCTTTAATGTTGCTGACAGTCAGGAAAAACTGACCGTCTATACCACCCGCCCGGATACCTTTATGGGGGCTACCTATGTTGCTGTAGCCGCGGGTCATCCTCTGGCAAAACAGGCTGCAGAAAACAATTCTGAGCTGGTAGAATTTATCAACGAATGCCGTAATACCAAAGTTGCTGAAGCAGATATGGCAACAATGGAGAAAAAAGGCATGCCGACCGGTATGTTCGTAATCCATCCATTGACTAACGAAAAAATGCCTATCTGGGTTGCCAACTTCGTTCTGATGGAATACGGCACAGGCGCAGTTATGGCGGTTCCGGGCCATGATCAGCGTGACTGGGAATTCGCAACTAAATACAACCTGCCAATCAAAGCGGTCATTCTGGACAACGAGGGTAATGTACCAAACGTTCAGGAAAGCGTATTTACCGATAAAAACGCGCTGGTCAATTCCGGCGAATTCAGTGGGCTGAGCCATGAAGACGGCTTCAATGCTATCGCTGATAAACTGGTTGAAATGGGTGTAGGCAAACGCAAAGTTAACTATCGCCTGCGTGACTGGGGAGTTTCCCGTCAGCGTTACTGGGGTGCACCAATTCCAATGGCAACACTGGAAGATGGTACAGTAGTTCCGGTTCCTGAAGATCAACTGCCGGTTATTCTGCCGGAAGATGTTGTAATGGATGGCATCACCAGCCCAATCAAAGCAGATCCGGAATGGGCCAAAACGACTATTAATGGTCAGCCTGCATTACGTGAAACGGATACCTTCGATACCTTTATGGAATCGTCATGGTATTACGCTCGTTATACCTGCCCGGATTATGATAAAGGCATGCTTGATCCTGCCGCTGCTAACTACTGGCTGCCAGTGGATCAATATATTGGTGGTATTGAACACGCCATTATGCACCTGATGTATTTCCGTTTCTTCCACAAACTGATGCGTGATGCGGGTCTGGTCAATTCAGATGAGCCAGCAAAACATCTGCTGTGTCAGGGCATGGTTCTGGCAGAAGCCTTCTACTACACTGGCAGCAACGGTGAAAAAATCTGGGTATCTCCGGCTGATGCTATTGTTGAACGTGACGAGAAAGGCCGCATCACTAAAGCAATGGATAGTGATGGTCATGAACTGGTTTATACCGGCATGAGCAAAATGTCCAAATCCAAAAATAACGGTATCGACCCACAACTTATGGTTGATAAATACGGTGCTGATACTGTTCGTTTGTTTATGATGTTCGCTGCACCACCAGAGCTGACTCTGGAATGGCAGGAATCCGGTGTAGAAGGGGCTAACCGCTTCCTGAAACGTGTATGGCGTCTGGTTCACGAGCATGTAAGCAAAAATGCTGATAAAGGCGAAATTCAGCCACTGGATATCACCAGCCTGACAACCGAACAGAAAGATTTGCGTCGTGACCTGCACAAAACTATTGCTAAAGTCACGGATGATATCGGCCGCCGCCAGGCATTCAATACCGCAATAGCCGCTATCATGGAACTGATGAATAAACTGACCCGCGCACCGCTGGAAACAGAGCAAGATCGTGCCTTGATGCAAGAAGCGCTGACAGCCGTTGTACGTATGCTTTCACCTATCACACCACATGCCTGTTTCGTGATGTGGAAAGCACTTGGTAATGAATGTGACATTGATACCGCTGCATGGCCGCAGGCTGATGAAAAAGCCATGGTTGATGATACTAAACTGGTTGTCATTCAGATCAACGGTAAAGTCCGTGGCCGTATCACCGTACCGGCAGATGCGACAAAAGAATACGTTCAGGAGATGGCTTCTCAGGAATACAGCGTAACGAAATACCTTGAAGGCGTCAGTATCCGGAAAGTTATCTATGTTCCGGGTAAATTGCTGAATCTGGTCGTTGGTTAATATTATAGGAAAGAATATGCGACATCGTATTTTCACGTTGTTGCTGGGGTTAGCGGTGCTTGTCACCGCTGGCTGCGGCTTTCATCTACGTGGCACAACACAGGTTCCCAAAGAACTCCAGACATTACAGCTAAACTCTGGTG
The DNA here is from genome assembly GCF_963895965.1 of Xenorhabdus sp. PB30.3. Classification (NCBI taxonomy): domain Bacteria; kingdom Pseudomonadati; phylum Pseudomonadota; class Gammaproteobacteria; order Enterobacterales; family Morganellaceae; genus Xenorhabdus; species Xenorhabdus sp. PB30.3. The sequence goes on from NZ_CAWQMW010000001.1 coordinate 85,604, forward strand.
ATCCTTATGGGCCATTGGCACGGGCAGTACGTCAGCAGCTACGTCTGAACGATGTCAGAATTGCTGAACAGGCCAGTGCCTCACTACCAATTCTGAAATTACTGGGTTCAAGTGAAAACAATGTCACGGTTTCAGTCTTTCAGGATGGTAAAGCGGCGGAACGCCAACTGGTGCTGGATGTTGATGCACAGGTTCTGATGCCAAATGGTAACATTTACCCATTAGAGGTCAGGGTTGAACGTTCGTTTTTTGATAACCCATTGGAAGCACTGGCTAAAGATGCAGAAAACGAACTTGTTAAGCAGGAAATGCGTGAACAAGCGGCTCGTCAGCTGATACGCAAACTGCTGACAATTCAAAGTTCAGAGCAACCTAAATCTGCTGAAACACAAAAGCAATGATCAGACTCTATCCTGAACAACTTCTTTCGCAGCTCAATGAAGGGCTGCGAAATAACTACCTGCTATGGGGCAATGAGCCATTGCTGCTACAGGAAAGTCAGGACAGTATCCGGAAGGTAGCTGAGCAGCACGGCTTTCTGGAGCATTTCTCGTTTTCACTGGATAACCATACCGAGTGGGATGAAATCTTCAGTTTATGCCAGTCACTCAGCCTTTTCGCCAGCCGTCAGTCAATTACCCTATTGTTACCTGAAAATGGTCCCAATGCTGCAATGGCGGAACGTCTGGCTAAGCTATCAGAATTACTGCATGACGATGTTTTGCTGATACTCCGTGGGCATAAACTGACCAAGGCACAGGAAAACAGCATCTGGTTCAAAGCAATCGGGAAAGATGGTGTTTATGTCAGCTGCCTCAATCCTGAGCAAAACCGTCTTCCTCAATGGGTCGCACAACGCGCAAAAAGCATGGGCCTGTCACTGGAAGATGAAGCTAACCAGTTACTGTGTTATTGCTACGAAGGAAATCTGCTGGCATTGTCACAGGCGCTGGAGCGGCTCTCACTGCTCTATCCTGATAATCGCCTGACGCTTCATCGGGTCGAAGAGGCTGTCAATGATGCGGCACATTTTGCCCCTTACCATTGGGTCGATGCGCTACTGGCGGGCAAAGTCAAACGCGGATGGCATATCCTGAAACAATTGCGGCAGGAAGATACCGAAGAGATTATTCTGCTTCGTACTATACAGCGAGAACTGATGCTACTGTTAACCCTTAAGCGTCAGGAAAAAACAACACCTTTAAAGACACTGTTTGATCAACATAAAGTCTGGCAAAACCGTCGGATGCTTTTGACTTCGGCATTACAACGGCTATCACTGCAAGATCTGCACTCAGCTATACACTTGTTGACCCAGATGGAGTTGCGCATCAAACAGGATTATGGCCAATCTATTTGGGCTGACCTGGAAACTCTTTCTATGCTGCTGTTATACGGAAAAGACCTCGGAAAAACGCACGGAAAAATATTACCAGAGAGCTTTTTGAATGCTTCACACCACTAATTCATCCTTAACTCATCCATCGTTAAATTCACCGATTATTCATGCTTTATTTGGTGGTACTTTTGATCCCATCCATTATGGTCATTTACGTCCGGTAGAAGCATTAGCAAAACTGGCGGGGCTTAAACAGGTTATTCTGTTACCTAACCATGTTCCGCCACACCGCCCTCAGCCAGAAGCCACCGCTCAGCAACGGCTGGAAATGGTGCGTCTGGCAGTACAGGATAATCCCCTGTTTACTGTTGATACGCGGGAATTGCAGCGCCAGACACCTTCTTACACTATTGATACATTAAAGTCATTCCGTGAAGAAGTCGGTGAGCAGTGTCCGCTGGCATTTATCATCGGGCAGGATTCCCTGCAATCCATTCATACCTGGCATCGCTGGTCTGAATTGCTGGATATCTGTCATTTACTGGTCTGCTCCCGTCCCGGCTATGCAAGGCAGCTTTCAACACCGGAAATGCAGGAATGGCTGGAACAGCATAAAATTGATACTCCCGCACCATTAAGTCATAAATCACATGGTTACATTTATCTGGCCGAAACCCCGTTGTTGGACATTTCAGCAACCGATATTCGCCGCCGCCATCAACAGGGCTTAAACTGTGATGATTTATTACCTCCATTAATACAAAATTATATTGATTCCCAGCAGTTATATAGTTGATAGTTAAATCATATGTGATTTCCCGGCTCAGTAGCTTACGTTTATAGAGACGGGCATGCTATTATTCTGCGTTACTCAACTACTTTGATAAAATTAAGGTGATCCTTTTGCAAGGCACAGAACTACAACAATTTATTATTGATAAACTTGAAGATTCAAAAGCACAGGATATTGTTTCTATAGATGTTCGTGGAAAATCCAGCATTACAGACTGCATGCTGATCTGCACCGGTACATCAAGTCGCCATCTGATGTCAGTCGCTGACAATCTGGTTGATGACTGCCGCGAAGCCGGCATTATGCCTCTGGGTGTCGAAGGACAAGGGATCTCAGACTGGATTGTTGTAGACCTCGGCGAAGTAATGGTGCATGTCATGCAGGAAGACAGTCGCCGGATGTATGAACTGGAAAAACTCTGGAGCTGAGTTTGAAGTTACAACTTGTCGCTGTGGGAACAAAAATGCCGGACTGGGTACAGACCGGCTTCATGGATTACTTACACCGTTTTCCCAAAGATATGCCATTTGAACTGATTGAAATTCCGGCAGGAAAACGGGGCAAAAACGCAGATATCAAACGTATTCTGGAAAAAGAAGGCGAACAAATGTTGTCGGCTGTCGGTAAAGGCAACCGTATTGTCACGCTGGATATCCCCGGCTCCCGTTGGGAAACGCCCCAACTGGCACAACAGCTTGAACGCTGGAAACAGGACGGAAGAAATGTCAGTTTACTGATTGGTGGTCCGGAAGGGTTAGCCCCTGCCTGTAAAGCTGCGGCAGAACAAAGCTGGTCACTTTCCCCACTGACTCTTCCACATCCTCTGGTACGGGTTTTGGTTGCTGAAAGCCTATACCGGGCATGGAGTATCACAACTAATCACCCTTATCATCGGGAATAAATTAGGTAATCTATCACCGTGAATTCTGGTAATGGGATGAAGAATAAACGAACTCCTTTTCGCGATTATACGGCTGAATCAGCCCTCTTTATACGCCGCGCACTCGTGGCGTTTGTTGGCGTTATCCTTTTAACGGGGGTTCTGATTGCCAACCTCTATAATCTCCAGATCACCCGGCACGAAGATTACCAGACACGCTCAAATGGGAACCGTATTAAACTTGTTCCCATTGCGCCAAGCCGTGGACTCATTTATGACCGTAACGGCATACTTCTGGCAGCTAACCGTACAATTTACCAATTGGAAATTGTGCCACAAAAAGTTGATGACCTTGATAAGACACTCAATGAGCTGCGTTCTATCGTCGGGCTAACTGATGAAGATATCGAAAATTTCCAAAAAGAACGGCGACGGGCCCGTCGTTTTACTTCAATTCCCCTGAAGACACCGCTGACTCAGGTACAGGTTGCCCGGTTCTCTGTTAATCAGTACCGTTTCCCCGGACTGGAAATCAGAGGATATCAACGCCGCTATTATCCTTATGGCTCTGCCCTCACCCACGTTATCGGCTATGTATCTAAAATTAATGACAAAGATGTAGAACGGCTCGATCAGGAAGGGATATTACCGGATTATGCGGCGACTCATGATATCGGAAAACTGGGTATTGAACGTTATTACGAATCCATTCTGCATGGCAAACCCGGCTATGAAGAGGTTGAAGTTAATAACCGTGGTAAAGTTATCCGCCAGCTACATGAGCAACCGCCACAAGCAGGTAAAGATATTTATCTGTCAATCGACTTAGAACTGCAAACTTACATTGAAAAAATCCTGACAACCAGCCGGGCCGCCGTTGTTGTTACCGATCCCCGGACTGGTGAAGTGCTGGCGATGGTATCGACTCCAAGCTATGACCCCAATCTGTTTGTTGATGGTATTTCCAGTAAGGATTATAAAGCGCTGCTCAATAACCCTGACCGCCCATTGATTAATCGTGCAACACAAGGCGCATATCCTCCGGCCTCGACAGTAAAACCATTTATTTCTGTTGCAGCGCTAAGCAGCGGTGTTATTACAAAGAATACAACTATCCACGATACAGGAAGATGGCAATTACCTAACTCCAATATGAGTTACCGCGACTGGAAACGTTATGGGCATGGCCTGCTGAATGTGCATAAGGCTATTGTTGAATCGGCTGATACCTTTTTCTATCAGCTCGCCTATGATATGGGTATCGATAGGATCTCCGAGTGGATGATAAAATTTGGATACGGTCAGTTTACCGGTATTGATCTGAAAGAAGAGACTGCGGGTAATATGCCAACCCGGGAATGGAAACAAAAACGCTATAAAAAACCTTGGTATCAAGGTGATACAATATCTGTCGGTATCGGTCAGGGTTACTGGACCGCTACGCCTATGCAGATGGTAAAAGCCCTGATGATATTGATCAATGACGGCGAGGTGAAAACACCACACTTTCTGTTGAAGACTCATCTGAACAATAGCGTCCATCCTTACCATCCTCCAGTCATTGAACCTATCGGAGATATTCATTCCGGCTATTGGGAGATCGCCAAAGAGGGAATGTATGGTGTTGTCAACGCCCCGAACGGTACGGCACGCAGAGCTTTCGCTGGTACTCCCTACAAAGTCGCAGGCAAAACTGGTACAGCTCAGGTATTCAGGTATGAAACCTATAATGCAAGTAAACTTGCAGAACATCTGCGGGATCACAAGCTAATGATTGCTTTTGCTCCTTATGATAATCCAACTGTTGCCATCTCAATTATTTTAGAAAATGGCGGTGCAGGGCCATCTGTTGGCGCTATCGTGCGCCAGATTTTGGATCATATCCTAATCAAGAGTGATAAAGATCCTTCACCTACTGATCCTGCTGATAAAAACAGGTCACTACCCGCTGGGAAGCCAACCCGCGGGACACGAGTTAATGAGTAATGCTATGACAGAATCGCAGAAAAAAGTTCCTTTCTGGAACAGAATACATATAGATACCCCGCTGCTATTGTGCATTCTGCTACTGCTTGCCTACAGCCTTTTTATTATGTGGAGCGCCAGCGGACAAGATGCTGGCATGATGGAACGTAAAGTCGGACAGGTGCTTATCGGGCTGGTGGTTATGGTAGCCCTTGCTCAGGTACCACCCCGAATATATGAAAGTTGGGCTCCTTACCTTTACATTGTCTGTGTGATCCTGCTTATTCTTGTTGATGTTTTCGGGCAAATCAGTAAAGGGGCACAACGCTGGCTGGATCTGGGCATTGTACGTTTCCAGCCTTCAGAAATTGCCAAAATTGCGGTCCCTCTAATGGTGGCCCGCTTTATGAACCGGGACCTTTGCCCCCCTTCCCTGAAAAATACGGGAATTGCATTAATTCTGATTTTCTTACCGACCCTGCTTGTCGCGGCACAACCTGACTTAGGTACATCTATCCTGATCGCCGCATCCGGGCTATTTATCCTGTTTCTGGCTGGCATGAACTGGCGTTTAATCGCGATTGCCGTTGTATTGGCAGCCTGTTTTTTACCGATATTGTGGTTCTTTCTGATGCATGACTATCAACGGGCCAGAGTCATGATGCTGTTAGATCCAGAAAGCGACCCTCTGGGAAAAGGCTACCATATCATTCAATCAAAGATTGCCATTGGCTCGGGCGGATTATTTGGAAAAGGCTGGTTACAGGGCACACAGTCACAATTAGAATTTTTGCCTGAGCGTCATACCGATTTTATTTTTGCGGTTCTGGCAGAAGAACTGGGGTTAGTTGGTGTCATCGTATTACTTGCCCTTTACTTACTGATCATTATCCGTGGGCTGATTATTGCAGCCAAAGCACAAAATACTTTCGGCCGTGTCATGGTTGGGGGGCTAATATTGATACTGTTTGTTTATGTTTTCGTTAACATTGGTATGGTTAGCGGTATCTTGCCAGTGGTCGGCGTGCCCCTGCCACTAGTCAGCTATGGAGGCTCGGCATTAATCGTCTTAATGGCTGGATTCGGCATTATCATGTCGATACATACCCATCGCAAGTTATTATCCAAAAGTCTATGAGGAAGAGATTTCATGCGTCAACAATGGCTTATTCTCGGCATAGTGGCTGTACTGATTTCAGGCTGTACAACAAAAAATGAAAAAGGCGCCACCTCCGTTCTGCCCATTCCGACCCGTGATGTTTTAGGTGCAGAGCCTGTCTATGAGCCTTATCACCCCAGTGCTAATCAGGATTACACAAAGGACGGTGTGAATTATCACATCGTCAAGGATCCGGCCCAATTTACTCAGACAGGGTATGCCAGTGTATTTGGTGAAGAATCCACCGGGAAATTGACCGCGATTGGAGAACGGGATACCCCCTATGCACTGACAGCCGCCCACCCGACACTATCAATACCGGGCTATGTGCGGGTTACTAATTTAAGTAATGGACGTATGATAATTGTCAGGGTTAATGATCGTGGCCCTTATAATAAGTCGGGAAAAATTATCGAATTATCACGGGCTGTTGCTGATCGCCTGAATTTAATGCCGCAAAGCAAAGTTAAGCTGGATGGCATTCAGGTTGCTCCTGATGGCTCACTTGCGGGGTTGGGTACAGAAGGTTCAACTATTATCAAACAAAGCTACGCCCTACCCGGCAGACCTGCGCTGAATCCGTCATCATCAGCTTCTGCCACAGGCATGGCCTCCGGTTTATCTGAGCAAACTCACTCAGAACAGAATCCATCCGCAAATGCAAATACTGTCAACACTGATAGTCAAAGCACCTCACAACCTGAAAAGCCTGCTTCTGTGCAGGAAACCGTACAGGAGACTCCGGCACAAACAAAGTCAGTTGTCACATCTTCTGCTACACCAGAATCCGCTGACGTATCAGGTTATATGGTACAAGTTGGCGCGGTCAGTACCGAAGCTAAGGCCAGAGAGTGGCAGCAGTCGTTAAGTAAACGCTTTGATACTCCCGGAAGAGTGATTCAATTTGGTCATGTTTACCGCGTGCAACTAGGGCCTTTCAATGCCCGCCAGCAAGCCGTAGAGTTACAAAAGAAATTAACGGCTCAAATGCAGCAATCTTCCTTTATTACTACTCCGTGATTAGCAGCTCCCCACTGATATTTGCCTTTATTCAGGCCATTATTAGTGGGGAGAAACCAAGTAAAATACAGGCAGTCATCGAGTACAGCGCCATCGAGTAAAAAAGTGCAAATATACTTCTGTCCCGATTTTGTTTAATGTCACTCTTTTCGTCATTTGTTATGATGTGACTTATCTTTTATCAATGCTTCTTCACGGATGTTATCTAATCAATCATGAAATACATAGTTACTTCCCGTTTTATTAAAAATGCCACGCTGAGCATTGCTCTGGCAGCCAGTGCTTCTGCATTCGCCAACACTGAGGATAGCTTCAAAACCATGATCCCCGGTGTTCCACAACTCGATGCCGAAGCCTATATTCTGATTGATTACAATTCAGGAAAAATATTGGCTGAAAAGAATTCAGATGTCCGCCGTGATCCTGCCAGCCTGACCAAAATGATGACCAGTTATGTTATTGGTCAGGCTATTAAATCCGGGAAAATTAGCCCGAATGATGTCGTTACCGTGGGTAAAGATGCCTGGGCAACAGGAAATCCTATTTTCAAAGGCTCCTCCCTGATGTTTTTAAAACCCGGCGATCAAGTTTCTGTTGCCATGCTTTCCCGCGGTATTAACCTGCAATCAGGTAATGATGCCTGTGTCGCAATGGCGGATTATGTAGCAGGTAGTCAGGACGCATTTGTCAGCCTGATGAATAAATATGTTCAGAGCTTAGGATTAAAAAATACTCATTTTCAGACGGTTCATGGTCTGGATGCAGCAGGTCAATACAGCTCTGCTCATGATATGGCTCTGATTGGTCAGGCGCTAGTCCGTGATGTACCAGATGAATACTCCATCTATAAAGAAAAAGAATTCACTTACAACAACATTCGCCAGCCTAACCGTAACGGCTTACTGTGGGATAAGAGCCTGAATGTTGATGGTATTAAAACAGGGCATACCAGCGGTGCAGGCTATAACCTTGTCTCTTCCGCCACGGAAGGCAATATGCGTCTGATTGCTACGGTAATGGGCAGCCCGACCTTCAAAGGCCGTGAAACAGACAGTAAAAAACTGCTGACCTGGGGCTTCCGTTTCTTTGAAACTGTTTCTCCTTTGCAGGCAGGTAAAGAATTTGCCTCTGAACCCGTCTGGTTCGGTGATAACGATAAAGTACAACTGGGCGTCGAAAAAGATGTTTATCTGACTATTCCCCGTGGTCGCCTGAAAGATCTGAAAGCCAGCTATGTTCTGAACAGCAATGAGTTACATGCCCCACTTCCCCAGAATCAGGTTGTTGGCACCATCAATTTCCAGCTTGATGGTAAAACGATTGAGCAACGTCCACTGGTCGTGATGCAGGAAGTGAAAGAAGGTGGTTTCTTTAGCCGTCTGATTGATTATATCCGTTTGATGTTCCATCACTGGCTTGGCTGATATCTTGAAAAATTAAAGTTAAACCACATATTCATATAACTTGTCAGAAAATAGTTATGCTACGGTAGAATGCCTGATTTTACCGTGGCGAATAAATCAGGAGTGCCCATGAAAACGAAATTAAATGAACTGCTTGAGTTCCCCTGCTCATTCACTTACAAAGTGATGGGCTTAGCTCAGCCTGAGCTGGTGGACCATGTTGTTGAAGTGGTTCAGCGCCACGCACCGGGCGATTACTCCCCAGATGTGAAACCAAGCAGCAAAGGCAACTACCACTCTGTTTCTATTACCATCAATGCAACTCACATTGAGCAGGTTGAAACACTGTATGAAGAGTTAGGCGCACTGGAACTGGTACGTGTCGTGCTGTAATGCATCACTTTGTTAATCTGTGATTATTTCGACAAAGCGCTGGCAAAAAACCAGCGCTTTTCTCTATCTGATCTATCTAACCTGACTTTATCCGATTATCTGTTAATCCCTACTCAAAAACGCCAGAACGCTTTCGAACACAGGATCAAAATAGGATAGATTTCCAGCCTTCCCAATAACATAGCAGCACACATCATCCATTTCGCTACTGCACTAAGATTGCCAAAACCTTGTACTGTATCGCCGTAACCTACTCCCATGTTATTGATACATGCAGCAACCGTGGCAAATGAAGTCACCAAATCATAACCAAGAAGATTTAGCGCCCAAATAAAGAAACAGCTACAAAAAACATATAAGAAGAAAAAACCCCAGACCGAACGCAGTACCCTTTCCTGCACAGGTGCCTGACCAACTTTAATGGTTGAAATCGCATTCGGATGAATAAGTTGATTAATCTCACTGAAACTTTGTTTTGTCAGGATCAGGAAACGTAATGCTTTGATGCCTCCACAAGTGGAACCAACACAGCCACCAAAGAAACTGACAGCCAATAACATCAACATCGTATGGGGTGGCCACTGTGCATAATCGGAAGTCGACAGACCATTATCTGTCATCATTGAACTGGTCATAAAGAAACCATGCACAAATGCATCTTTCAGCCCATACATGCCGGAACGGTATAACTCCAGCCAAATGATGCACACTACGATGAAAAGTACCAACAGGAAAAATTTAAACTCTGCATTTTTCAGTAACGGTTTAAGGCTTCTCCGGGTCAGAATGACAAAATAAAGTGTGAAGTTAACTGCCGACAATATTGAAAAAACACCGCCCACCATTTCAATCAGGGAGTTATCATAATAGCCAAGACTTTCATTGCGGGTCGAAAATCCTCCCAGGGAAACCGTTGATATCCCATGACAAATGGCATCAAACCAAGACATCCCGGCAGCCCAGAAGCTGAACGAACATAGTCCACCCAATAACAGATAAACTACCCATAGGCTTTTGGCGCTATCAGCCAGACGTGGGGTCAATCTCTCCTCTTTAAATGGGCCCGGCATTTCTGACTGATAAAGTTTTACGCCACCAATGCCAAGTAGTGGCAGGATAGCCACAGCAAGAACAATCACGCCCAAACCACCGATAAAGTTCAACTGGGCACGATAGTAAAGAACGGATTTAGGTAGTGTAGAAACATCATTCAGTACTGTTGCTCCGGTGGTTGTAATACCGGATACACCTTCAAACATGGCATCAACAAGATTAATATTCAGGCTTTTATCCAGTACGAAAGGCAAGGCACTCAACAACGAAAAGAGCAACCAGAACAGGACGATAATAAGGAATCCGTCCTGAGTACTGGGTTGTATTTTTGTTTTTCGAGTGAAATACCACCCAACGCCGCCAAAAATCAACCCGATTATAAAAGTTTCTAAAAAAGCAAAAACGCTTTTTTCTTTATAAAATAGGGCAACAAAAGTAGGCAGCAACATTGAGAGGCTGTAAAGGAGCACCAGAGAACTGCAAAGATGCCCTACAATCAAAAGTTGGTTTTTTCTGACCATCTGTTAGCTCAAACAGAAAACAAGGGGGAAATCATCAAAATATATAACTATGATAATATAAAATTTAAATATATTCGTCTAATTAACATTATTCGTGTATTAGCGCATTGTGAACTGGTGAGAATCCTTTTAGAGCGTTATACTGGCGGGCAATTTTTGTTAACCGATGATGACAGTCCATTGCAACATAACACCGTTATTTTACGCCAGTTGGGTATTCAGCCCTACGAGCCGGTTTCTGAAGCCATGCACCAGTTCACCGAGCAACGGACAGCGGAAACTACCGATGAAATCTGGTTTGTCCAACATGAGAAAGTGTTTACACAAGGTCAGGCGGGTAAAGCAGAACATATAATTGCCGCAGGTGATATTCCTGTTATTCAGTCCGACAGGGGTGGGCAAATCACTTATCATGGTCCCGGGCAGCAGGTCATGTATATTTTGATCGACTTGAAACGCGCTAAGCTCGGGGTTCGTCAGCTAGTCACCGCGATTGAAAATACCGTTGTCGAAACGTTAGCTCATTTTGGCGTTGAATCTTATGCCCGGGCCGATGCGCCGGGGGTATATGTCAATGGTAATAAAATTTGTTCATTGGGATTGCGTATCCGCAAAGGGTGCTCTTTTCATGGGCTGGCATTAAATATTGCAATGGATTTACAGCCATTTTTGCGCATTAATCCATGTGGATATGCAGGTATGCAAATGACCCAGCTCAGTGACCTCGTTACCGGGATCACGGTTGAAGATGTACAGCCCGTTCTGGCACAAAAATTCTGCCAGATCTTGGGATTCCAACTCACCGATGAAAGATGATATAATTTTTTAACATTTTTCAAAAAAATTTGAATAGTCTTATTGCCCCGATGAATTTGATGCTGAATTTAGTTTATTAATCAGCAAAATAGCAATCAGGCAATAAATTACAATCTGAAGAATATAACTGGAACCAGCACGATTATGAGTAAACCAATTCAGATGGAACGTGGTGTCAAATACCGCGACGCAGATAAGATGGCTTTAATCCCTGTGAAAACAGTGGTTACAGAACGTGAAGCACTCTTGCGTAAACCTGAGTGGATGAAAATCAAACTTCCTGCGGATTCCAGCCGCATTCAGGGAATCAAAGCTGCAATGCGCAAAAATGGGCTGCACTCCGTCTGTGAGGAAGCCTCCTGCCCTAACCTTGCAGAATGTTTTAATCACGGAACAGCAACCTTTATGATCCTGGGTGCTATTTGTACCCGCCGCTGCCCGTTCTGTGATGTAGCACATGGCCGACCAAACGCGCCTGATGCTAATGAACCGATTAAACTTGCGCAAACCATTCAGGATATGGCGCTACGCTACGTTGTTATTACGTCAGTTGACCGTGATGACTTACGTGACGGCGGAGCACAGCACTTTGCTGACTGTATCACTGCAATCCGTGAAAAAAATCCATCAATTAAAATTGAAACTCTGGTACCGGATTTCCGTGGTCGTATGGATCGCGCACTGGAAATTTTGACCGCAACACCACCTGATGTGTTTAACCACAATCTGGAAAACGTACCACGTATGTATCGTCAGATCCGTCCGGGTGCTAATTATGAATGGTCATTAAAATTACTGGAAAGATTTAAAGAAGCACATCCGGATATTCCGACTAAATCTGGCCTGATGGTAGGTTTAGGAGAAACTAACGAAGAAATTCTGGAAGTGATGCGTGATTTGCGCAAACATGGCGTTACGATGCTGACATTGGGGCAGTATTTACAGCCTAGCCGCCACCATTTGCCTGTACAGCGTTATGTCAGCCCGGCAGAATTTGATGAAATGAAAGAGGCAGCCTTAGAAATGGGCTTTACCCATGCAGCCTGTGGCCCGTTTGTTCGCTCATCTTACCATGCAGACATGCAGGCCAAAGGCATGGAAGTCAAATAAGCGATACCACTACTGATGAATCTTGTTCTTGCTGTATTTATCGGTGGTGGCATAGGCAGCGTCTTACGCTGGTTTATCAGCCTCCGCCTGAATCATATCTCAGCGCCGATTGCCGTCGGGACTCTGACGGCTAACTGTGTTGGCGCATTTATTATCGGGCTGGGGCTGGCTTATTTCAGTAAAGCAACACATATCGATCCCGTCTGGAAACTTCTGTTAACAACAGGCTTCTGTGGTGGCCTGACGACGTTCTCTACATTTTCTGCTGAAGTGGTTTATTTATTACAGGCAGGAAAAATCAGCTGGGCGTTGGGCAGCATTCTGGCGAATGTGATTGGTTCATTATTGATGACCATGCTCGCCTTTGCTGTGATAAACAAGCTCTGAGACAGCGAGTATCAGGAAACATAAAAAAACCCGTTTTTATAACGGGTTTTCAAAATACGGGATTAGAAATTAGATCGCGACAACGTTTGCAGCAGATGGACCTTTCGCACCCTCGGTGATTTCAAATTCAACTTTTTGGCCTTCTGCCAGTGTCTTGAAACCATTTGATTGAATGGCGGAAAAGTGTACAAAAACATCTTTGCTACCATCTTCTGGAGTGATAAAACCAAATCCTTTAGATTCGTTAAACCACTTAACGTTACCTTTAATTTTAGACATCAAACTTACCTTTAATAAAAATGACACAAACTCCGTGCTACATACAGTACAACAAATAATATAGCTTACTGTCTGCAACCTAGATCACGAAATATATAACAAAATGCGAAAAACGCACGTTTTGTTTAATTTCATTGATTTATTTTATACGCCAATCGCCATTTCACAAATCAATTGGCGTTTCATTTTAGTTTTGTTTACTTTTTTACCTTCTTTTTCTTCTCGTGCTCCAGCAGCCATTCCTTAATATTCAGCCCCCCTGTATATCCGACTAACTTACCATCATGGCCAATTACCCGATGGCAGGGGACAATCAGTGAAATAGGATTACGTGAGTTCGCCATACCAACGGCACGACAATAATTTACCGAACCCAGTGTTAGTGCTAATTGTTTGTAACTCCACATCTCACCAAATGGGATATTACAGAGCTGCTTCCAAACCCGCTGCTGAAATTCAGTTCCCTGCATACTTAAAGGAACCGTAAATGTATCTCGCTTTCCTTTAAAATATTCTTGTAACTCTTTTACACACTGCTTAGTTATCGCATTTTTAGATTCTAATTCTTTCTTTTCATTAACAAAATAAATACTAGTAACGCCTTCATCATTAGCAGTGACGTGCACATAAGGTTTAGGAAAACCTTCTGGAGTATTCAGATAATGGTGATACATAAACTACCTCCATTTAATTTATTGTTAATAATTTCTGCACTATTTCTATACTAGCCTAAAGCTCTCCTTCATCAATTTGCAATGATGAATTCAGTTACACATCTGACAATTTGATAAAGAAACCATACCGCCTACTGATAATAAAAATCAGAGGATTGCCAATAAGATATAATACCTTACTTTTAATAACACACATTCAAAAAAGATAAAAACACCATATATTGACACAAAAAATAAATACAAATCCATATATAGTATCGTTCTCATAAAGAGATTATCAAAGTGTAATGCATCAATACTCTTTTTTATTCTTCAATAAGTGCCCGGATCAATAAAGAATTTTACCAGAAGAGTGATAATTTATGGCAAACACCATTGGATCACGGGTAGTTATACTCATCGAAAATCAGATGCAAACACTTTTCATCTGGCAGCGATAACAAATAAATCTCAACGTATATCCTCCCCCAGAAGAGATAAACTCCTGAGGAGTTATTTTTCATCCCAGCCATGACATCAATATTTTTTCTATTAAATCACGCTGTCTGCAATGAAAGATTCAAATTAAGTCTTAAATGCAAACAGTTATCTACAAAACAGATTATCTTTTGATTAACAATAATAAACAATAATTTGTCAGCATATCTCAACGCTTCGGTATATAGCTTGGAAAATTTATCTAGATTAAGCCATTAAAGAGAATATACCTTTTCACAAAGCTAAATATTTATTACATGACAATTAAACCCAAAGTTAAGAATTTATATAACGTATTCAGTTATTGTCCAAAACAAGCTGTTAATTTATTGAAATTCAACTACGATAAATCTGAACATTTGCAAAAAAAGCAGGATGTATGTCTTCATAATCGCCTGATAAAACTGTTTAAAAGCCAGAAAAATATCAATAGACAAGATAATTGTATAAGTTCAGATAACTAATGACGGGAAATTCTCCACAATAAAAACAGTATAATTTCCGATCAGGCCAATTTTCCCTCATGCCATATTTAAATGCGGCAAAGAATATAATCAGGGTATATACATTGGTGAGAAAATTTAGAGCCCGATAAAAAAAACACCGGAAAAAAGAGATTCATGGTGATGCAGAAAAATGATAACTCAGACAGGGATCCTGTTCAGACAACATTCAATACGCTCTTCTCCAGAATAACCAGAAAATCCATAAAGCAAAAATCCTTTCCTCTGCTCCTGTTCGTAGCCACACATAAATTTATTAACAAATCAACACCCATATCTCTGGTTACTCCATTTTTTCGATCAAAATCATTGTTCTCAATAATATTTATTAAATAATTTAGACATTTCACATTTTCACTTTTATTATATTTTGTTAATGTTGTTTTACCTGTTAACAAAAAAATAAATTACCCTATGTCGATACCTGATACACCCGTGCCCGATAGCTTAAGTTCAGACACGCCGATAAATGACCACACTATAACAGGCAAAAGTTCCTCATTTATTGAAGGTATTTTTGATAGTCTCCCCATTGTCATCGGCTATATTCCAATCTCTTTTGCTTTCGGTCTAAGTGCAGTCAAACTGGGTTTTTCTCCTCTCGAAGCCATATTTTTTTCGTGTGTTATCTACGCAGGTGCCAGCCAATTCGTCATCACAGCATTACTCAGTGCAGGTACATCTTTATGGATTGCAGCCCTGACGGTTATGGCGATGGATATCCGCCACATTCTGTATGGCCCAGCCTTACGCTATCGGCTCAAGCAAAAGTTATCCCAAAAGAAAACAGTTATTTGGGCGTTCGGATTAACCGATGAAGTTTTCGCTGCTGCTACAACGAAATTAATAAAAGATCAGCGCAGCTGGAGCGAAAACTGGATGGTCGCCATTGCCATGTGTTCGTGGCTGTCATGGGTATTAGGCACAGTAGCGGGCGCATTGCTGGGTAATGGTTATCTCGAATCTTACCCCGCTATTGAAGCAGCAATGATATTTATGCTGCCAGCCCTGTTTTTAAGTTTTCTGCTCTCTTCCTTCAAAAAACAAAATAGTTACTGCGTTATTGCTTCTCTGGCAGGCGCGTTAATAGGTGTCATGTTTTTTTCTATCCCGGTTGCCATTCTGGCAGGAATTATTGGTGGCTGCTTAGGTGCTCTTGTACAAGCTCACCTAACTCAAGTGGGGGAAAAAGCATCTCATGATTGATCATAAGATATTCATAATTGGAATGGTTGTAGGAATAGCCAACTTTTTGTTCCGCTATCTGCCACTGTGCTTTGGCTCGAATCGTTCTCCCGGCGCAAAAATGGGAAACATCGGGATCATATTGGACAGTATTGGAGTGGCATCAATTTGTTCGCTCCTCATCGTTGCAGGAATTCCTGAGGTGATGCGGGCACATAACAAGTTTTTTCCTACACTGTTGGGCTGTCTGGCTATCGGTATATGCTTCTATAAGACGCGTAGCATTATCATATCTACACTGTCCGGAGCAGCCATTTTTGGATTAACATTCAAAGTATTTATGAATTAGGTATCAATATTAAAAGAAATATGATGATAATAAATAACTATAATTGCTAAATTTAACTTTTAATATAGTATTTGTATGGTTTTTAACAGAAGTTACTTTACCGGTTGAAACTAATAAGGTATCTAAACAATGGAAAGTTCATTCACTCCCACAGAAGAGTTGCTTAATTGCCGTGTTGCACAGCAAAAAGAGTTGAACAAAAGTTTGCCCTATCAAGAGATATTACTGACTCGCTTATCGATGCATGTCCAGAGTAAGATGCTGGAAAATAGAAATAACATGCTGAGAGCTCAAGGAATCAACGAAACCTTGTTTATGGCACTGATGATCCTGGATACCAAAGAAAGTCGCAGCATTCAGCCATCAGAACTTAGTGCAGCGTTGGGTTCTTCTCGTACAAACGCAACTCGAATTGCTGATGAATTAGAGAAGCAAGGCTGGATAGAAAGAAAGGAGAGCCACAACGACCGCCGTTGTCTCCATCTTCATCTGACAGAAAAAGGTACAATTTTTTTGAATAGTTTACTCCCGCCTCAGCATGAGTGCTTGGTTAAACTTTGGTCTGCCCTTGATCTGGAGGAACAAAAACAATTAGAGAATTTGATGAGAAAATTGCTGACACAGTTGGATAATATTGGGGATTGTTTGAAAAAGTGATTGTTTCTCCCTGAATAGTACTGAGTCAAAAAATCACATTATGGCAATATGACCTAAAAAAACTTTTCCGCTAGCCTGTATCATTTGATACTTCATATGGCTAACGATTATCCTCTGATAATAATCAATCCCATAAGTCTATCTTTTCCAGTAGTGTCATCTACACTACTGGAATTGAATGGTTTTTATGATATTTATGTCATACAGCAACATAAACAGAAATTACGGAGATTCACTATGAGTTCTAGTGAGGGAAATCCAGTACCACCAACTTCGAATCAACCTCAAAAAAATATGAGAAACAAAAAACGCTCTCGTAGCAATGCATTGATTTTAATCTCTTTATTATTTCTCATCGTCGGAGTTATTTACACCATTTACTGGTATCTCTTCTCGCGCCACCAGCAAGAAACGGATAACGCCTATGTCACAGGCAATCAGATTCAGATCATGTCTCAGGTGAATGGCAGTGTTACCACGGTCTATTTTGATAATACCGATTTCGTGAAAAGTGGTAGTGTTCTGGTCCAGCTCGATCCTAAAGATGCAGAACTTGCACTGGAAAAAGCACAGAATGGACTTGCCATGGCGGTTCGGAACACTCAGCAACAGATAGTTAATAGTGAAAAATATCAGGCAATCATTGCACAGAAAAAAATTGCCCTCAGAAAAGCACAGAATGATTTTGACCGCAGGAAAATACTGGGTAGCCGAGAAGTAATTGGTAAAGAAGAGCTACAACATGCTTATGAAAGTGTCGCGCTTGCTCAGGCAGATTTGAATGTCGCAATTGAACAGTACAATAGTAATCAGGCTGTTATTTTGCATACACCGCTGGAAAAACAACCCGCAGTGGAAAAAGCAGCCTCCGATGTCCGTGATGCCTGGCTGAATTTACAGAGAACCAAAATTATCAGCCCTGTAGACGGGTATGTTTCCCGCCGTAATGTACAGATAGGCTCCCGTATCAATACAGGAACGCCTTTGATGGCTATCGTACCCGCCACCGGCATGTGGATTGAAGCTAACTTCAAAGAAACCCAGCTCGTTAATATGCGGATTGGTCAACCAGCAAAAATCGTCAGCGATTTTTACGGTGATAAAATCGTGTATAAAGGAAAAGTTGTCGGCCTTGATATGGGTACAGGCAGCGCATTTTCTCTGCTACCTGCTCAAAATGCCAGTGGAAACTGGATCAAAGTTGTCCAGCGCCTGCCTGTCCGCATTGAAATTGACTCAGAAAACCTGATAAAACATCCTCTCCGCATCGGGCTATCAACAAAAACCACCGTTGATACAGCGGATACCAACGGAATTGCCTTATCCACTACTGAACGCATTAAACCAGCCTATCACACAAATGCGTTGGCGATAGACATGTCTCCTGCAAACAAAATAGTTACTGACATCATTAATAGTAACTTAAAGAATTAATTATAAGGGGGAGCCATGGTAACACGAGCACCACTTACAGGCGCAAAACTGGCGTTAGTGACCATTTCTCTCGCAATGGCTACTTTTATGTTGGTCTTGGATTCAACCATTGCCAATGTTGCCATACCAACTATTGCGGGGAATTTAGGGGCATCAAACTCCCAGGGAACATGGGTTATCACCTCGTTTGGGGTTGCCAACGCCATATCCATCCCCATTACCGGCTGGCTGGCAAAACGTATTGGTGAAGTCAGGCTGTTCATCTGGTCTACCGCACTGTTTACCCTCTCTTCATGGCTGTGTGGGATCTCAGGCAGCCTTGAGATGTTAATCGCTTTTCGTATTATTCAGGGATTAGTAGCAGGCCCAGTGCTTCCGCTTTGCCAAAGCCTGTTATTGAATAACTACCCACCAGCCAAGCGGAATATGGCGCTGGCACTCTGGTCTGTCATGGTGGTGGTTGCTCCCATTTGTGGCCCGATACTGGGCGGTTATATCAGTGATAACTACCACTGGGGCTGGATTTTCTTTATCAATGTCCCTCTTGGTATCGGAATTATCTTTGTCACAATGAAACTCCTGCGGAGCCGGGAAACCAAAACAGAAATTAAACCGATTGATACAGTTGGCTTAATTTTACTCATCGCAGGTGTCGGATGCTTACAGATCATGCTTGATAAGGGTAAGGAGCTGGATTGGTTTAATTCGACTGAAATTATTATTCTCGCAACTATCGCTGTTATTTCATTAGTGCTTTTGGTCATATGGGAATTAACCGACGATAACCCCATTATCGACCTTTCATTGTTCCGGGAGCGTAATTTTACTATCGGAACATTGAGTATCAGCCTCGCCTTTATGTTGTATTTCGGCAGCATCGTTCTGCTACCGCAGCTACTACAGGAAGTATTTGGCTATACCGCAACATGGGCTGGTTTTGCAGCCGCCCCGGTGGGGATACTCCCGCTGTTACTGTCACCACTTTTCGGTAAATATGGTCATAAAGTTGACATGCGTGTCCTCATCACCTTCAGCTTTATTGTTTATGCTATCTGTTTTTACTGGCGGGCATATACATTCGAACCAGGAATGGATTTTGCAGCGGCGGCATGGCCCCAATTCTTACAAGGGCTTGCGATGGCCTGCTTCTTCATGCCACTGACAACCATCACTTTGTCAGGTTTGGGGCCTGAACGCATGGCATCCGCTTCCAGCCTGTCAAACTTTACCCGTATATTATCAGGCTCAATTGGTACATCGATCACAACCACACTGTGGACACAACGTGAATCGATGCACCATGCAAACTTTACCGAGCAGATCACCCCGTATAACCCCAATTATCAGCAGGTTCATCAGCAACTCTCTCAATTGGGAATGAATGATCAGCAAATTGCCGCCTATCTGGCAAAAGAGATCACTCATCAGGGGTTGATCATTTCAGCTAATGAAATTTTTTGGATTTCAGCAGGTATATTCTTGATCCTGATATTACTTATCTGGATGGCGAAACCACCTTTTGTAGCAGGAAAACAGGGTAGTGGCGGAGCACACTGAGCGGATTTTATATTTCCGTTCATGGTTTTTCCGACAATTGCCGCTCATTCTCTGACTGAAAGAACCCGGGATCATTCGGGTTCTTCAGGCAGTGACGCTAACACAATTTCA
Organism: Xenorhabdus sp. PB30.3; assembly: GCF_963895965.1. NCBI lineage: Bacteria > Pseudomonadati > Pseudomonadota > Gammaproteobacteria > Enterobacterales > Morganellaceae > Xenorhabdus > Xenorhabdus sp. PB30.3. Next base: position 105,669 of record NZ_CAWQMW010000001.1, read on the forward strand.
ATAACCTTCTCTTTATTTTTATCAATAAAAAAATGGCCGCCCTGAACATATTGTACGGTTACACCTTCACTGGATAATTCTGACCAGGCATAGAGTTCAATTGGTTTAATGTCCGGGTCTGAATCTCCGCTTAAAACGGTTATCGGGCTTTTCAACAAGCACCGTTTTATCGGATAAGTTTCGGCCATTTTAAAATCAGCCCTTAAAAGCGGCAGCAAGAAATCCATCAGTTCCCTGTTTAACAGGACTTCATCCGTAGCACCATTCATTTCCCGTAATACACAGATAAATTCATCATGCGGTAAGTCGTGAGTTACGGGGTAATTATGTCTCAAATGCGGAGCTGTACAGCCTGATGCAAACAAATGCACAGGAACCGGATAACCACGGGATTGAAGTTTGCAGGCAAGCTCAAATGCCACCCGGGAGCCCAGACTGTGTCCGATGAAAGCATATGGGATTGTCGTAATAAATTCTGCATGAGCCACTAATTCATCGATCAGTAATTGCAAATCTTCATATGGCGCTTCATCAATCCGGGTTGTTCTACCCGGCGGCTGTACGGCAACAATTTCAATATCATCCGTAAAATATTTAGCCCAGTCATGGTACGTCTTGGCAGAGCCCCCCGCATAGGGAAAACAGAATATTCTCAGCCTCGGGTTATGGATCGGCTTAGGTATAATAAATAGCTTATTACTCTCCAAACTACCCTCCTGTTTTTCCATAAATTACCTATTCATATGCGTATTGCGAGAGCGCAGCTGTTCTTCCGCTAACGCAATCAAATTTGTCAGAGACGGGCGCTGATAAAAGGCCTTAAGTTTTAGCTCAATACTAAAATGGGCATTAATTTTTGCCAGCAGGCGTACAGCCATCAGAGAATCTCCTCCCAGCTCAAAAAAATTGTCCTCCGGCGAAACAGTGCTGCGATTGAGAGCCTCACTGAAATGGGAACAGAGCTGTCTGGCAATCTCAGAGTTAAATTCACACTCCACATGTTTCTCTGTCAGTGGAGAATGTTGGTTTTGCCCTAATATCAATAAAGCGGCAGTATCAATCTTATTGTTTATGGTATAAGGGATAGCATCGATTACCCGCCATTGCGTTGGGATCATATAATCCGGCAATTGGCCTTGCAGGTGCTGTTTGACCAGATCAATAAGTTGATGAGGGCTCTCCATAACCCCCGAAGCTGGCACCAAATAACCACAGAGCCGCTCATGGGGCTGTTTTTCAACAACGACGACAGCTTTATCAATATTCGGTACTTGCTTAATCCAAGATTCAATCTCTTCCGGCTCGATACGATAGCCTCGGAGTTTTATTTGCTTATCCTTCCGCCCCAGACACAACAACGTGTTATCCAGAGTAAAACAACCCAGATCACCGGTTTTATAAAGCCGTTCGCCGTTGATACAGGAGAAAGTATCTTCAATAAATGCAGCCACTGTTAAGTCGGGACGCTGCCAGTATCCTTTCGCGACCCCCGCACCACCGATAAATAACTCACCAACCACTCCGGCTGGCTGATGGCAGCCCCGTTCATTGAGAACATACATCTGTGTATTGGCAATGGGAGATCCAATTGGTAACACCCCCTGATTCCTTTGGAGGTCTGACCCGATATTCAATCGCTCGACACAACAACCCACAACCGTTTCTGTCGGGCCATACTCATTAAAACACACACTTTCAGGCACAATAGCGCTCAGATACTCCAGATGGATACGACTCATTTGCTCGCCACCGACGACGACCACTTTAACGTCCAGCGATGTCTGTTTCTGCCCCAGACTGAGTGCCAGATGCTCCAGTTGTGAAGGTGTTGTTTTCATTAATCCCAGTGGCTTATTCAGTTCTAATAGGCGCAGTAATGGCCCATCCTGGCTATCCTGACTGGCTTGTGAGGAGAACAGTATGACATGTCCCCGTGCCATTAACGGCAAAAGTAAACTGGTGATAGTGGCATCAAAACCGAAGGATGTTGTTACGGGAACACCCAGCCCACCTAAATCATGGGATTTTGTCGGAATATAGGTTTGTGCTGCCCAGTTGAGATAGTTATTCAGCCCCTTACGATAAACTTCAACGCCTTTGGGTTTGCCTGTCGTACCGGAGGTGTAAATCATGTAACAAAGGCTGTTATTCTGGGGAATTTGTTCCCATTGAGGGACTAAGGCACCAAAGTTTCTGTTGTCTCTGCTGGCCGTTTCCCATTCGCGCGTCAGCTCAATAACAGGCGTATTGAAACGCGATATCTCCGCAGCCAAAGACGCATTTTTACCCTCGACACCACTTTCCTCAATCACAACAGCGTCAGGGCAGGCATCTTCAATAATCATCAGCAAACGGTTAAGAGGTAAATGGCTATCGACAGGTATCCAGACAATGCCTTCCATCAAACAGGCAATAATAGTCGCCAGAGTCAAAGGGGTAGCACCGGAGAAAATCACAACCCGGGCCTGCTGCGCCGTTTCTGACGTAATATGCCGGCGTAACTCATCAGCGATTTTCTGGCTCAGAGAATATAGTTTTTCATAACTCATACTTTCATCATGTGAGCCAGTTAAATATTCAACTGCTGTTAACTCAGGCTCTGTACTTAATTGGCGCAAAAAATGCTGACAGAAGTCTTCCTGAAAGAGAGTATCGGTCTGATTGAATGCCAGTACCTGACGTTGGTAATCATCCTCGCTCAGCAAAGACTGAGCCAATACTTCCTGATCAGCATTAAGAGTCATCGCGGTACATAACTGCTGATAGCTATTGATTAATACGTCAGAATAGTCTGCCGCAACATGGTTATATTGATATTCAAAACATAGCTCCACGGTATCAACGTGATTCACCACAAACAACGTCAGTGGGAATTTTCCCCCGACCGGCGTTAACTCATGTAAATAAGCACGAGTACCGGGTAACCTCCAATCTGTCTGACCGACAAAATAGTTGTACATCACATTAAATAACGGAGTTTGTGAGGTCTGCTGCGCATGGCTGACACTGCGCACAATAGAGCTGTAAGGAAATTGCTGATGCTGTATACCGGTATAAAGCTGGTTACTCAGTTGAGTAGCAATATCGGCAAAACTGATTTTCGGGTGGAAGGTCACTTTAATGGGTAACACATTGATAAAATAACCTATTGTTTTATCAAGACGTGCATCATCCCGCAAAGAGGTGGGGACGCCGAACACAATCGTTTGTTGTCCCGTCAGTCGGTATAGCAGCGCAGCGTATACAGTGAAGTAAGCAAGTGCCGGTGAAATACCCAGACCAGAAGCACAGTGATTGAAAGTATTAGCTAAATGCGAGTCCAGCAAACGTCGAACCATACCGCCCTGCTCACTCTTTGAGGAGACGGGATTACCAATAGCAAACTCCAATCGGCCATCTACTCCGGACAATTCATTCAGCCAGTAAGTTTCATCACCATCCAAGTAATCACCACGCAGTAACTCGTCCTGCCAAATTGCAAAATCAGCGTACTCGAGGATATCGGCTCCTGCATCATCACCGAATAACCGTTCTCCTGCGTATGCAGTCGCAATGTTATTGAGAATTAAGGCAACAGAATCATTGTCACAAATCAGGTGATGAAGGCAAAAATGCAGAATATGCCGTTGCTCTCCTAATTTGATCAACAGAAAGCGGGCTAAACCGGGCTGGCTCAATGTAAATGGCGTTTCCAGATTATTCTGGCAGTAAGCCAGTGCACGTTGCAGTTGCGACTGCTGATGATCATCCGGGATCTCATTTTGCCCGGACAGATCTACAACCGTCACCGGTAATTCAACCACAGGGTAAATATGCTGCACCAGCCCCTGTTCAGTTTCGACAAATGCCGTACGGAAAGCTTCACTGTTTTGGATCGTCTGTTCAATGGCATCCAATAACCTCACCTGATCCAACGTTCCGACCAACTCGTAGGTGACAGGCACAATGTAGAGCTGTTTTTCGGTCAACTGCTCCGCCAGCCATAAATCTTGCTGACCGGCAGAGGCCTGTATTTCATCAATTTCAAAGGTACGTTCCATCTCAGTATCAGTATGCATCTGGTCTTTCATCTTATTCATGCCTGACTTTCCTTCCTGCCATTTGGATGTAAAATCGCCGCTAAGTTGCGGTGCAACTGGCTGATGAGAGACTCAGCCTCACCATATAACAGGCTCGGAGCACTGGATACTTCCAGATTCTTCTGTACTTGTTCGATGGCCTCGTAATCCTCTTCCAACGCTTCCGCCAAATACTCCACATCCAGCTGGCATACTTCCTTAATCTCTTCATCTGCGTTATGGATAAAGTTGAAGGTCTTCGACCACGTTTGATTAGCCGATACAGGATGGTAAAAAGAGACAAAAACATGATAAGGCTGCACCCCGATAATCACGTTAGGGAACAGTAAATAAGTCGCAACCATTTCCCGGCGTATCTTATGAGGAGTTTGCTGGCGAACCTGAGCCAGATTTTTCAGCGGAGTCAGAATACGGCCGTGCTGGGCAAAAGAATCCAGTGAGTACAATTGACCATTCAATGTGGGTGCCAGACTGTTCCGGTGCAACGACTGAACGTGATAGTATTCGATAAAGTTTTCAATCAGCAGTTTCCAGTTAGCCTGCACCATTCTTTCGCGGGAATTCAGCAGTTGATGCTGTTCAAAACCGATGGCTGTCATTTGATCTTCAATGGCAGCGAACCAGTTATCCAGCGAAAAATCAGGTTTAGGATCGCTCGGCATTTGCCACAACATACCGAATCTTTGTCGGGCATTAATTGAATTCAGTGAACGGTATTGGTCTGGTATTTCGGGGAAGGCTTCCCGCCAGCGCGCAGCAATTAAGTGCCCCTGATGGCTGAATGACCAGCTATGATAAGGGCAAACAAAGGCTTTCTTGCATCCTTCCGTCTGGTTTTCCAGCCTTGCTCCCCGATGTGGACACACGTTTGCAAATACAGCACAGCGATCACTGTCTACTTTGCTTACGATCATAGGAACACGGCCTTGGTAATCAACCGTAATAAAATCCCCGATATTTTCCAGTGACTGAATAGGAGTTATAAACTGAGGGATTTTTTTCCACAGCTTTTGCTGTTCGTCCTTAAAATAATCCTGACAAATATAGTGTTTAATCTGGCTTTCATAGATCCCAACGGGTTGCGTTGCAATAAAAGAATTACGCTGACTAAGTATGTCGATAAAATAATCAGAATAAGGAGAAAATACGTTATTCAGAACGCCTTCACCATCATCAAGCGAACTGACTATTGTTCCGCTCATTACACATCTCCTTCAACCAGAGTCATATCTGTGAATGTATAAGACTGGGTTATGCACGACTGAGTTATATAGGTATTGTAAAAATCGAAATAACGATAAACGAAATCCAGATTTGGTACCGCAATGCCCATTCGTTGACTGAGATTGATAAAAGAAGCGAGCAAGGTTTCAGCTTCTGTTTCTTTGCCATGAAGTACATCCAGCACCAATGAGGATTTAAAATCAGGAATCGACATCAAATATCCCATAGACTGACGACGAAAATTTTCACTATCTCCGACGTATCCTGCCTTCTCACCAATAGCCGTACATTCATCAACAATCGCCTGTATCACGGCTCGGGAACTGCTGTTACGCATCGCTGTTTCTACGCCGGAACGGACTAACCCACACACGGAAGCCGCCGCATTCAGGGTGTTTTTAGCAAATGCTTTATGCTCTATATCTGTACAGCCTTCGAAGGGAATGCCCACGCGGTTGAGCAAATCCAACGCCGCTAAAATGTCCGTTTCTGGCCGTTCTCTGATTCTTTTGATCTGCTCAGGGACACCAAGATAACTGGTTTTCAGGAACCTTAATTTCAGTTTTTGTTTCCCGTGCTGAGTCACAGAGAAATTGAGCACTCCTCGGATAATGGTGACATCCAGAGCTTCATCAATGAATGTCCGTTCAGTGGCAAACCCATTCTGAAATAAGATCACCGGGCCTTTAAGACGGTTTTTATGGCGGGACAATTGCTGACAAATATGCAGGTTGGAAACGGTTTTACTGCACACATACAGTTGATCAAACTCTTTAGCCAAAAAAGCACTGTAGTCGGTAAGATGTCCATCAATAGTAATGCTACCGAGATCCACACTCGCGGCGTATTCTGGTTTTGTCTCATCGAACAGCTGTATTTGGCTGATCGGATGTGCCTGATGTCTTGTACCGCGTGAAGACAATAAAAAAACCTGGCACCCTTGTTGTTTACATTGATGGGCTAAGTAACACGCAACCGCCCCCGTACCGATAATGCCTATTCTGAGCATATTATTCTCCCCCTATAGCGACTAACAGCCTGCGTGTCGAGATAAGCAAGGGAGGTAATATCAGTAAGGTAATCCCTATAAAGTAAAGATCCATAGGATTACCCTGCCCCCAAATCGCCCATCCACCCTCTTGAGCCAGTAAGAGATCCAATACAATTCCGGTGATGAGATAAATAATGAAACTACTGAATGTCTTAACCAGATTACGCAGTGCGAAGACTCGGCCGTGATATATTTTCGGCACCGTTGTTTGCCATAACGTTTGCATTTTAATGATGCTTATCCGCATCGTGATAAAGCTAAGCGCAATACATATGCCAGCGACATAAATATTCTTTATCTGGGTCAATATCACAAAACCCGCCGCGAACAGGAATTCCAGCGCAAATAGCGGCATACGTTTTAATATAGAAGGCCGCCATGCTGAGATAAGGCTGACGATCACCATGGAGACACCACCGATAGACATCATGTAACCAGCATCTGCGACAGAAAAATAAGTGGTGAAATAAGGCACAATAGTGATTAGCGTTCCCCCGACCAGAATGGCTTTAAAAAAGGTGTACGCAATCATATAAGTCATTTCCGGCGATGCCCTGACCAACCGGACACACCCCATATCAGGAAAAATGGCTTTCCAGTTCAATTTAGAGAGCGTGCCATCATCATGCGGCAGAAACTGCACAGCGCTGACCCTGAACAATAATCCGGCAGCAAAGGCACTGATCATGAAAGTCAGTAGATCGAGCGTCAGCACAATCCCCAAACCATAATGAGAAAACAGAAACGCCCCGATGATCGGGGCAAGCATTTGTGGTAATGAATCGCTGAGGCTGCCCAATGAATTCGCCCGATTCAGTGAAGCAGCCGGAACTAGCCGGAAAACCAGCGTGCTGTAACAATCAATTTGTAACGCCGTCAACACACTGGTCAATGCGATATAGAGATAAACCACGATGTTATTGAGATAGCCAAAGTGATTGAAAATAAGCACAATCGCCAGGGCTAAACCCGCAATGCCCTCTGTGAACAATAACACCTTACGTTTATCGTAATGATCAATCACATACCCGACTAACGGCATCAGTAAAAAGGCCGGAAGCACTAATACCAGATACATATTCGTATAGGCAGTGACTGACATTTGCTTTTCCAGCAACCACAGCCCGAATGCAAATTCGGTCAGCTCACTGCCAAAAATCGACACTGCAATGCCAATCCACAGCGGATAAAAACCATTGATCCCCTTCATTCAACCATTACCTTCTTTTTTCGGCTACGGGCCTGTAATACGGGTTTTGCTTTTTGCCCGGCCATCTCTGCATGATTATTCGGTAAGGATGACTGAGATCGGACTGTAACCCTGCTCTCAGCCAGCATTGATTCAATCCACCCAATCAGATCAGCCAAGGTTTCACAGGCCATAAACTCCGGTAGTCTCAGCGTCATGCCATATTCTTTTTGCAAGGCGGACAGAATTTTTATCGCAATTAACGAATCTCCGCCCAATGCAACAAAGCTTTCATTCATATTCAAACCATGCTGTCCAAGATGAGTCATCAGCAAACGACCCGCTATGCTGCTAAGATCCGCCGGTGATGGCGCTTGCGTGACACGTTCAGAAACATGCATCTGTAATGAACGGTGTTGTAACGCGCTATTTGGGAATAGGTCAGGTTGCAAAGGAAATCTTTTTATCGATACTTTGCCATTGGTGGTTTTAGGGAAGTCAGTCAGATAAATAATGGCATGTGGCTGCATATAATGAGCAAAATTACCACGGATATACTGGCGTATCCGCTCACTTAACGCTTTTTGTTCCGCTTTATCCGCCTGAGTTTTCACATAACAGAGTAATTTTGTTTCCGCCGGCGGAATACGTGGATCAATGACACTGTTTGTTGTCAGTACAACCTGCTCAACACCTTCCCACTGGCCGATAATACTTTCCAGCTGAGTCGGCTCAATGCGATAGCCACGTACCTTAATTTGGAAATCGGTACGACCGAGGAATGACAGGCATCCCTGCTCATCCATGCTGACCAAATCACCGGTTTTATACATACGCGGAGTGGCATGGTTGCAGGCTTCACGCGGAATATACGGATCAGCCACATATTTGGCAGCAGTCAGGGTGTTATTACCGTAATACCCTTTGGATACCAGCGGGCCGCCAATATACAATTCACCGGGTTCGCCTCGGGGCACTGGCTGCCCGGCTTCATCCAGCACATAAAAACCGGTATTCGCTAATGGCTTGCCCAGCGGAACTGTTTCACCGACCCATGTATCAGCAGTGATTACCGAATCCGTCGCGGTGATGGTTGTCTCAGTCTGAGCATAAGCATTGGAGAAAACTCCGCCTTTCGGAACGTGCTGCTGCCATTTTTTCAGTGTCTGTGGATCAACTTTTTCCGTCCCGACTAAAATACGTCGTAAGTGAGAGGGATACTCCATCGCCGGATCGTCTAAACTTTCCACCCAGCCTTGCCAGTAAGTCGACGGTAAATCAGCCAGCGTAATCTGTTGCTCAGTCAGCAATTGATTAAAATCAGAGAAAGTGCTTGGCGGTGTATCTCCCAGAAAGACAACCCGACCGCCGGCGCTCCAGACAGGGAAAAGCTCCTCAAGAACAATATCCCAGAATAAATCGGTAAATTGAAGCATCCGATCTTCGGGCCCAATCGCCAGATATTCCTTCATCATCAAACAGTGGTGGGCAATGGCTCCATGAGAATTCATCACACAATTCGGTTGCTGAGTACTGCCTGAAGTACAGGTAATGTAAGCCGTCTGGCCTGCTGGAATCACTTTTTCGGGATTTTTCAGTAACGCCGAATTTCCCTCACTCACTTCACTCTCATCCATGCCACATTGACGTAGCAGCGTCTCTTCATCATAAAAGTTTAAATATTGCACATGTGAGAGAGTGCTGAAGGTGCCATAATCTTCGTCGATAAGGGCAAATCGTGGAGTCAGTATTGAGAGCAGATATTCAACCTGAGTCACCGGTAATTTTTTATCGACAGGAACATATACGCCCCCTGCTTTCAGTATGGCTAACACGGAGATTGCCAAAGGAACACCGCGGCGCACCCTGACAAAAACAGGTTCTTCTGGCTGTAATCCCTGATGTAACAGGTGATGAGCCAACGCATTTGCCTGACGGTTCAGCTCAGAAAATGAAAGTTGTTTTACCCCTTCTGGCAAGCTGGTATCAACTAATGCACACGCCTGTGGTGCATCAGAAGCACGTTGCTCAAACAAGGCATGGATCGGTGCCTGATACAGAAAATCCTTCCGCACTGTTCCTATGGCAATAGAAGACGCATCCAGTGATTTAAGATGAGTAGTAATATCAGCCAAAGTCAGTGCATTCTGCTCTGGTGCACTTACCAGATAGTCCAATAATTGAGCCATCTTACCGGACAGCATTTTAACTTGTACCTTGCTGTAGGCCTGAGCCGCATACTCCCAGTGCAGATACAGATCATTCTCGCTCTGGAACACATCCAGAGACAATTGACCCACAATGAAACGTTTGGGATTGTCCAGTAATACCGACCAGCTACCACTCTCATTCAGCCTCAGTTTACGGGGGCTGAAATTGAAATCGTAATTGAGATAACGAGTCAGCATTTCTGAACGATTGCTCAGGCTGTTACTTTGCACTGTTAGATCATCAACAGTCACATCCTGATGGGAAAGAACCTCCAACAATTGCTCACAGGTCAGGTCAAGATACTCACTGAAAAGCTGCTGTTCATTGCAGGTATTAACCCGGACGGGCAACATCGCGGTCGTTAACCCGACCAAATTATCGAAATTATCAAAGTTACGACCAGACACCGATGTCGCCATAACGAACTGAGATTGTTTGAGTACCGAACCCAGAAAAATGGAGTAGGCGGTATACATCAGCATATAAGGTGTTACGCGATGTTGAGTGGCGTAATGCAACAGCTTAGCCGTCAGTTCAGCCGGTAATTTCTCCAGATGAAAGCCCCCCGTAGCCAGCACGTCACCTTCTTCAGTGAGTTCGACAGGAACTGTAACGGGTAAATTAGCCAAATCCTTTTGCCAGCCAGATAGATATTTATGCCAGAATGATTTCTGATGAATAAAATCTGGTGTGTTTTTAAAGGCTGCCAGCCGTCCCAGATAATCCTGATATTGCGCAGCGGGTGGTAAATCACTGGCACCATGATAAACAGCCACTAATTCATTGATGAAGATATCCAAAGAGACACCATCAACAACCGTATGATGGGCAACCAAACAGATGATATCCACCCGATCGTGATCTGATGCATATTGCGCTAAAGAAGTTCCATTCCATAATGGTTTGGACAGATCAACCTGCGCGACATGCACTCTGAACATCGGCCCGCGATCGAGTATAAACTCTTCATCTATACAGGCTTGTTGCCACTTAGAACACTGCTCCGGTGAAGCAAAAGGAGACGGCTCAACACGCATGGCTGCACGATAGTCAAATTGTCCCGTTACGGTTTTAAACGTCTCAGGGCAAAAAACCTGTTGTAGCTGTTGATGACGATTGAATAGATACTCAATGGTGCTGTTCAAACGATGGGGTTGTAATTCATCGGTAATCACACACTGCATGAATTCATTGTAAGATTTTGAGGCGGCCGGATCGTACCAACTCGCCATCGCCAGATTTTTCTGCATTCTGGGTTCAGCCAAAACCGTTGTTTCCTGCATTTTCGGCGTAGTCAGTCCATCCTGCGGACGAGCAGAAGAAGAGTGAGAAGAAGCGGTAATTCCTTCAACGGTTTTTTCGAAGGCATTGAAACACGCCTCCAGAACATTATCGTCATGAGCCGTCGAGAGGAAACAAGTGCGCCCTTCCCACGTATAAACCCCATTCATCAATAAATGATGGAAAAACAGTTCATGGTTTTTCTTCTGGCTGAATTTGAAAAGTGATCCAAAATTCGCAACTTCTATCCCGCTATTTGCCGCAGTAAATAAACCATTAAGCCGTTTAACGAATCCCGTTGTTCTGTCGTTCAAATCAGCTTGTAATGAGGGCCCTTGTGCTTTCATATGTAACAGCGTTGCTTCTGCGGCAGCCATTGCCAAAGGGTGTTTACAAAATGTTCCGGCAAAGAAAGTGGTCTCATTAGGCGGGTAAGAAACATCACCAAATTGCCAGAAACCACCATCAATATAATCCATAACTACCGCATCTCCGGCCAGCACACCAACAGGCAGGCCGCCACCGATGACTTTGCCATAAGTCACCAAATCTGCCTTAACCTGATAGTAATGTTGGGCGCCTCGGGCGTGATAACGGAATCCTGTAATAATTTCGTCAAATAACAAGACGATATTCTTCTGTGCGGTGATTTTCCGTAACGTTTGAATAAACAATTCTGGTCGTAAAGTGATATTGCGTGATTGAACCGGTTCAACCATAACCATGGCGATTTCATGCCCGTGGGTTGTAATGTAATCCAGACTTTGCTGTTCGCCATAATTAAGCACCACAATATCCCGCCCCAAATTATCAGGAATACCGCTAGATTGTGGGAACTGCTCTCCGGGCTTCATGCCGCCCATAAAGAGAATTTCCGTATAATGACCGTGATAGGCATTATTGAAGATGACAATTTTTTGTTTCCCGCTGGCAGCTCTCGCCACACGGCAGGCAAGCATAATCGCCTCAGTACCTGAATTGGTGAACGCGACCCGTTCAACGCCAGTGATTTCGGTAATAAGATCCGCAACAACCATCGCAGATTCATCAACAGGACCAAGATGAAAACCGTGCTGGAGCCGCTTTTGCAACGCCTGTTGGATAAAATCGGGGTTATGGCCAAAAAAGTTGACACCAAATCCCATCGCGATATCGATAAAAACATTACCGTCCAGATCGGTAAAGTGCGCCCCTTTTGCCGTTTTCCCCACAATCGGGTAACACAGTTCTTTCAGTTTGCTGTTGAATTGGATCGCATTGCGGTTATCACAAAGCGCTGTCCGATATTTCTGGATAGTGTTTTTTGACGCGATTGTTTTCGCATTGTATTGCTGAATAAACGCTGTCGTTTCCGCATCACATTGCACAGGCTCTGAAAGCACAACCGGTTTATAGGTAAATTTGGCTTTTTCACCTGATGAAGCTGCTGGCTTTGTCACCTCAGGCTGAGGCTGCTCAGTGTGATGATCGGGGATCTCAACAGATTGTTTACCTGATTGCGTGCTGGTCAATGGAACGGTATTTGATGCTGTAGGCACCGTTATTTGTGCTGGTGGCGCTATTGGGGCTGTAGATAATATCGGGGCTAATGCTGATACTGGCGGTTGATTTTCCGTGATAAAATTCGTGGTTCCTCCCCTGATATTCTGCAATACCGCCAGCTGCTGCTGAAACAGTTGCTGCATAGCGTTTAACTGAGCCACCATAATGCCCTGTTTAGTCTCAATATCGAGTTTGGTTTCACGGACAGGAGTCATCGGCACATTAACGACAGGTGTGTTAACTGTAGACTGGTTAACCACTGATTGGTTAACTACAGATTGATTAACCATAGATTCGTTAACTATCGGCTCAGGCTGCCTATTGTCGGCTGCCTGTGGCTCTGCCAGTGATTGCTGCGGTGTTGGCATCTCTGGCGCAGTTAGCGGCACATTCGGTTCATGATTAACAATGCCAGCCACGGCAGGCTGAGCCTGCTCACTGATGAAACTGGCAACCTTATCGATATTCGACAATCCCTTAAAAAATTTCCCGATGCTGATATCCACGCCGTATTGGGATTTAATATTGTTTTTAAATCTAATCAACGTGAGAGATTCAATACCCAGCGCCAAAAAGTCAGTATTGGTAGGCACATGCTCACTCGCTAATTCCGACTCTAGCCAATTTTGCAAAGCGTGTTTTAGTTCATTTGGCAGTTGCGTCATTACGTTACTTTCCCTTCATAAGTTCTAATTGGGCTTGGAAAATGGCATTCATACAGTCAATTTGCTGCTGCATGATGAAGAAAGGTTCATGCTCGATCAGATTGCCCTGCTCATATTCTTCAGGCTGTTTCTGTTGTCTTACGCCATTCGCTAACGTGGCGGGGTATTCCGTAAACCAACACGTTTCTGTCAGTAGTTTTCTGGCCGGCAACAAGGCGGGATTAAATGTAAGCGGTGAATACATTGTCAGCCATTCTCTCGGTGAGCCGGATAAACAGTCGCTGGCTAATACCGCCAATAAATCGCAATAATTGAGTTGCTGGCTGTTCCGGGAGGGGCTATAAGCGGAGGCAAAGTGTTGCGGTTGTTTCTCCGACAACCATACGCTGAGCATACTTTTAGGCCCAATCTCAATGATCTTCAGCCCAGACATCGCCACTAAATTCTCCAGATTACGCCGGAAAAGGACACGGCCTAACATGTGCTGCTGCCAGTATTCGACTGTCGCGAAACACGCTGTTTCTGGTTGTCCTGTCAGATTCGACAAAATCGGCACTTCTGCCACTTTAAGCGGAATATCAGCGAGAAACGCCCCAAATTCCTGAGCTGCCTTACCCATCATCGGAGAATGAAATGCCCGGTTAGTATTGATAAACCGGGCATGGAGCTCATGCTGCTCCAGTTTTTGCCGGAAATGCTCAAGCGCATCACGTGTACCGCTGATAATAGTGTTGGTTTCGCTGTTTTCTGCGGCAATAGTCAGTTCAGCGTGCTCAATCAGCTCACTGACTTGCTCCGCCGAACCATTTACCATCATCATTGCACCACGGGGATCGCTGGCTTCCATTAATTGAGCGCGTTTGATGATGATCCTCAGCCCTTCTTTCAGGGAAAATACATTGGCGATACAGGCCGCCACATATTCACCAAGACTGTGACCAAGCAGAATATCAATGCGTCCGATGGCAGGACGCAGACACTGATAGAGCGCATATTCGAAAGCAAACAAAATAACCTGAGCAAACTCAGTGCGGTTGATTATCTGCTCGTCTACCTGCTCAATCAGAAGTTGTCGGACCTCCACCTTGAGTTGCCCACTTTCATGTGCTATCTCCGAACATAATTGATCAATCTGATCAATCCACTGGGCAAATTGCACATTATGACGATACAACTGAGCCGCCATTGCTACCGATTGCGTTCCCTGCCCGGCAAAAACTAATGCCATCGTTGTTTTATCAGTTGTGGTATCAGCAATTGATGGGCCATGTTCACTGGCGCGATAACCGACTATTTCGCCTCTGGATACTGCGGATAACTGTTCAACCAATTGCTCAGCACTATTAACCACCAGTGTACAAACAACCGGCAATACCGTCCGTTGAGCCAGTGTCTGGCAAAAATCTCTAAGCACAAATTGCTTTTGTTTAATATGTTGCTGCACATCCTCCAATAATCGGCAGGCAAACGCCTTCAGATGTGCCTGATCGTATCCGCTCAGCACGCAAGGCAACGTCTGGTTTTCTGGCTCTGTCTCAACAAGCCTTTTTTGACTTTTATGGTGGCTTTTGATCACCACATGCGCCCCTGTTCCTCCCATGCCAAATGCACTGACGGCCAGACACGTTTTTTCGGGGACAAGCGGTTGGGCGATAGTCGGGATCGCAAGTTGTCCTTCGGTCAGCGTGATACGTGGATTCAGTTCGCTGAATCCTGCCACTGGCGGCGCTATTCTGTGTTTATCAATCAGCAACAGTTTGATTAATCCGGCAATACCCGCCGCAGCCTCAAGATGCCCGATATTGGCTTTGATAGCGCCTAAATAGCAGGGAGTCTGCGCTTTTTGAGCGTGAAAACAGGCATGAATACCCGCCATTTCGATAGGATCGCCCAGATGAGTGCCCGTACCGTGAGTTTCGAAATAACCGATATCACTCGCCTTCACATCAGCATTTGCCCAACACTGTTCCAGCAACTGTTGCTGTGCAAGCGGATCGGGGGCTGTGATGCCATTACTACGACCACCATGATAAATCTCAGAAGCCAGCAGACTGGCTTTAATATCGTTATTATCACGGATGGCAAGATCATGACGTTTAAGGATAACCACACCTGCGCCTTCACCCAGAACAGTTCCGTTGGCTCTGGCATCAAAAGGGCGGCATATGCCATCATGGGATAATACGCTCAATTGCTGCATTTCCCTGAAATGGGCCATATCCAGCTGTAGATGTACCCCCGCCACAATAGCAGTATCGCATTCGCCCCGCTCAATACTCAAACGTGCCTGATGCAATGCCACCAGCGATGATGAACACAAAGTATCGACCGTTAACGAAGGCCCTCTTAAATCCAAAAAGTACGATAGCCGATTAGCGCATACGCTGTTCTGATTGTTGATTGCACTGCTCGGATATCCCTCTTCCCCTGTCTCCGTGAGATAATCCTGTAGCAACTGTCGATAACCATTCTGGCTGATACCAACAAATACACCGGTTCGGCTTTCTTTCAGGTCATTCAGGCTTAGGTTAGCCTGCTCAATAGCCTCCCATGTCACCATAAGCAATAATCGGTGCTGAGGGTCCATCAGCCGGGCATCTTTAGGCGTAATTTGGAAGAAGCTATGATTGAACTGACGAATATCGTCGCAAAACGCTCCGCTCAACTGGATGCCCTTCGCCTCAAACTCCGCTAATAGCGATGCCATAAAAGGACGATCTTCCGGGCAACGGCTGAACTGGCTTTTTCCTGCCAGCAGATTCTCCCACAACTGATCGCAATCTTCTGCGCCGGGAAAACGTCCGGCATAGCCGATAATCGCTACTTCAGCATTATTTTGTTTAGACAACAGTGACGTTGTGGCCTCAGTGTGCGAAAAGCTTTCATCTGTGGTTTTTACTGAGGATGTTTTTACTGTGGAGGTTTTTACTGTGGATATTGTTACTGCCAGCCTCTGCCAAAGCTGATGAATTGACGAAGCGGAGAACAACACGACTTCAGTCACCGCATGGCCCATAGACTGACTTAAACTGTCAGCCAATTGGACGATGGTCACGGAGTTATAACCCAGATCCATTAAAGAACGTTGTACATCATCTTTGGCCAGTTTCTGACCCCGCACCTGACCAATGATGTGAACAAATGTTTCCCAGTTAATTCTCTGTATTGGCACAGCCTCTTGAGGAATAACGGATGAAACAATATGATTTTCGGTAATTTTCAGGAATGAATGACATGCCGGATTCAGATGGAAAGGCTGACTGGTATCGTATAAGGCATCACGCACAGCCTGATAATTCTCGCGTACAGTACGCTGCGACACTTTAAATGACGGTGTGACTTCCCCTTTCTCCAGAGACAGTGAGGTTTCAGTGACCGCCACCGCAATCAATTTAAACGAACTATCCTCCACCTGCTGATTATGCTGTTGTACCACCTCAGCAATATGTTCCTGCAAGCGGGATGAGTGTTGTAGTGTGCAATTCTCACCAAATCGCTGGCGACACAACTCAGGGTTAATAAACAATAAAGCAGTAGCGTAGGGACGTTGTTCAATATCAATAATGGCATGGTTGATAATATCGGTTTTCTCAAACAGACTTTGTTCAATGGCATCGCTGGATACCTTTTCGCCATTAGACAGTTTCTTAACCGAATCTAACCGCCCCAGAAGCACAAGTTCACCCTTGACCATCTTGCCGAGATCGCCTGTCCTGAACCAGCCCTGCCTGAAACAACGCTGGTTAGCGGCTTCATCTGCATAATAGCCCAGCATAACATTCGGCCCTTTTGCCAAAATCTCCCCACTGTCTTCATCAATTCTGAGAATGACATTGGGTAAGGGGCGGCCTACACTGTTGTGTTCTTCATAGTCCGGGCCTTTAAGTGTCAGGCATGGGCTGGTTTCCGTCAGCCCCCAGCCCTCAGCAACATAGATACCGCAATGCTTAAAATAATCTTCGATATCCGGAGGCAATTTGGAGGCAGCAGAGAAGATCATCTGCAATGTCGGTGCCACTGCCCGGTAAAAAGCCCCGGAATGTTTCATTTTGTTGGCAACGACTGTCAGTATCTTGGGCACACTGAAAAAACGTGTCGGTTTTAACTGACTCAGATTAGTACACATCCGGTCAATATCCATGCCCCGGCTATTATCAATATGTAACATCGCCTGACTGAAAATGGCCGTGTATTTTTCAAATAACCCACCAAAGCTGTGGTGCCACGGCAGGTAACTGAGAAAAGATTGCGGGCCATCGAAATGCCATAATGTTTGCAGAGCCTGCTGCTGTGAAAGAATATTGTTCTGACTGAGCAACACACCTTTCGGTTTACCACTGGAACCGGAAGTAAACATCAAACAGAATGCCTGTTCTGCCTGCGTGGCCTGTAAATCTGTCGTAATAGCCCTGAGTAACGCCTCTCCGATAGCTTCATGGCTGACGGCTTTATCCGGACTGATCAGGTCAGTTTCCCTGTCAATACCGGCAAAATCAGGGAAAGGCCCGGCCTGTTCCAGTGTCATCACCTGCCACGGGCTATGCTGTGCCAGCGTCTGAGCAAGTGATACCTTTTCCGTGATGACTAATGCGGGTTCTGCCAATGACAGACAGTAAGTCATCATCTCCTCAGAATAATTGGCGTATACCGGCGCATAAATAGCGCCTTTAAGCTGACAGGCGAATTCAATAGCCAGTAATTCCCAGCAATTATGCGAAATTGTCACTACCCGCTGACCACGAGTAATGTTCAATTCATGCAAATAACGATAAATACGGGCAATACTGCACAGTAATTGGCGCCAGCTTAGCTGACGCCCGGATTGCAAGTCGTTAAACCGTATTGTATCAATATCGCTGAGTGCTTTTTTCAGTAACGCCAGAATAAGGACATTATCAGTATCAAGTCCCTGAAGGCAGACACGCCATTGCTCAACAAAACGATCTGCTCCTGCATTTTGATTGTGTTTACGCATACTCTTAAACCAAATAAAAAAGATCACTCAAATACATCAATATTTCAGGCAGCAAAAATTCACCTCAGTGCTTAGACTTAAGGTAAAAATTTAAGGCAACACGTTGATGCGGCCGGGTAACGACAGGTGTTTAAAATCGCGTAATCTTGTTAAAATCTGGGTACGCTTCAACCAGCGATCAGTGCCGTCATATCTGGGTTGATACGCTTTACGGCCATGAGCACAGCGGTAATTATCAATAAAAGCAATTTCACCGGGGCTTAAAACCAGATCAAATACCGCCGACTCAGCTAATGCCTCCAGTTCAGCCACCGCCTCAAGTTCTTCGGTATCCAACGCAGCTTTATCCATATACAGAGGGTCATAGCGCATATGAATATGCTCGCCGCTGCCCGTCAGAACAGGACAAACCGTATAATTTTCATCCCGTTCTTCTTTTGACAGACACGGACGATCATTAAAAATACGGAATTTGTTTTTCTTGAGAATAGTGACGGTTTTTTCACTGAGTTTGGAAAAATCGGGAACTGACACGCTGGTGGGGATGCGGTAAATATTGCGAATGCACATGAAACCGAGATAATCCGCACGATAGTCCAGCGAGGTATCTTCGGTGTGCAGTAATAGATCGACAGAACCCGTGCCTAATTGCTTTCCGGCATCTTGCTGGATTGGGAAGATCTCTTGCACCAGTTTGCCGTCTTGTAAATCGGAAAAACCGACTACGTCACCGCACAAGCTCGACATCAAACAACAATAGTAATCATAATGACCATTCGTATTGGAAACGTCCTTCCAGTGGTTTGGTGTTGCCCCCATCGAACCGGACATATCGGGGTATCCCTTTATAACAGCTAGCGGGTAACCCTGATGGCGGAATTTTTTGACTTCAATACGTAATCGGGTGGGCAATGACTCGACCCATTCCGGCAAGCTGCGAACAAATGCCTGATCATCAGTAGAATGATAACGTTCTTGTAAATTTGCGATGAGAGCCTGAATCTCATCAACTTCTGAATTAGACAATTCAATGGAATATATCGCCTGGTTCATTCTTATTAATCCTTATGGTCATAAATTATCGCAATACATTTGCGATCCGTTCAAACCCCTGCTCAATGGCATCCATGGGCGCAGCAAAAGAAACTCGTACGTGTCCACGATACAGACAGGCTTCTGCCGGGATCAGAGCTACCCCTGCATGAGTGAGCAGATATTCACAGAATTGAGTGGCATCACGACAACGATCATTGAGGTATTTTTCAACATTGGGGAACAGATAAAATGCGCCCGCAGGAAGATCACAATCGAAAAGTTCGCGGGTATATCGGTATGCCCGATCCCGGCGTTGTTTGAGTATCTCTAACCTTTCCTGATAAAAATCTTTGGGCATTTCGAGCGAGGCAATTGCACCATACTGGGCAAAAGTGCAGACATTATCGGTCATATGACCATGCAGGTCAGAGACTCTGTTGATTAATTCAGGGTGGGCTATCATGTAACCAATACGGTAGCCCGTCATGGCAAAGCTTTTTGAAAATGTTTGCACTGTGATTATGTATTCATTGTCATCAAGGGCAGCCAGACTATGATGTTCACCATCAAAGACAATTTGTTCATAGGCTTCATCAGATAACATGAAAATCTGTTTTTCTTTGACGATTTGGCACAGGGTCTGTAATGCAGCTTTCGAGTAAACAGCTCCGGTCGGATTATTTGGCGTATTGATAATGATAAGTTTGGTATTTTCGGTAATGGCCTGCTTTATTTTTTCAACATCCAGATCAACACCAATATTTTCAATTAATACCGCTTTCCCACCGGCTAATTTGACTGCTTCAAGGTATGTTGCCCAACAGGGCACGGGAATAATGACTTCATCACCGGGATTAATAACTGTCTGTAAGATTTCATAAATAACTTGTTTGGAGCCATTGGTTACGATGACATTTTCAGGCGTCGCTTTAATCCGGTTATCTTCAAATACTTTTTGGCAGATTTTCTCTCTTAATTCAGGTTCACCGTTGAGCCAGCTATAACGTGTCCTGCCATCTATCAGTGCCCGGATGGTGTCATTAACAATCGTAGCCCCAGTACTGAAATCCAGCTCACCTTCATTCAACCCAATAATGTCACGACCTTCACTTTTCAATTTGGCAACGATATCTGCCAGCCCTACCGTTACTGAGGCATTAATATTCTTTGCTCTGCCAGCAATGCGGGATGAAAAAGGATTCTCTTGTATCATTATGAACATCTCAGTTAATTAATATAACAATGCTTAATCTTTCGTTTTAAAAACCGATAGCCTACAGATCGCTCTTTTTATAAATCGACAGTCTTAGAGGGAATAATTTCACTATTACGATATTCAGAGGGATAATCATTCAAATCTGAGGGCGGTTTGATATATTCAGTAATATCCAAAGAATCCTGTTTATAATTCCTCGCCGTTACACGACCATCTTCATGAGCGGTAACATGTGCCCGGTTAACCGGTAACTTGCCTAATGTCGTTGTAACGACATACTGCGGTACGCTAAAACCTGTCTCGAACCCTACCATCGCATCCATAATTTCCTGTCCCTTCTCCAGAGTGGTCATGAAGTGAGAAACACCGGATACGTTATCGCAATGGTACAAGTAATAAGGACGAACCCTGATCCTCAAAAGTGCCTTGAGTAGTGACCGCATCGTTTCTACATCGTCGTTGATCCCTTTTAATAAAACGGACTGGTTTTGCACAGGGATGCCATGTCGCAGTAATCGATCACAGGCAGCAGCCGCTTCTTCGGTCACTTCTTTCGGGTGATTAAAATGTGTGTTAACCCAGATAGGATGGTATTTTTCCAGCATCTGACAGAATTTTTCTGTCACTCTTTGAGGGGCAAATACGGGATAACGGGTTCCGATACGGATAATATTAATGTGGCTGATGCTTCTCAGTCTCTTAATAATCGCTTCAAGAAACTTGTCATAATGTATTAAGGGATCACCGCCCGTCAGCAGAACATCATCAATTTCGGGGTGGCTCTCAATATAAGCGAAGTCTTCTTCATAAGATGCGGCAAGATCGGAACCAAAATAGGTGCCACTGACATCTGTGGTATGAAACTTTCGCGTACAATGGCGACAATAAACAGGGCAAGTATCCGAAACCAGTAAAACAATTCTATTCGGATATTTATGTACTACTCTGGCTGTTTTGAGGTTAGCTGTATCTCCTACCGGATCATTATCAGAGTTTTCCGCTACGTTCATTTCTCTTAAATGAGGAATAGTCTGTAATCGAATGGGGCAATTCTCATCATGTTTGTCCATAAGCGAAGCATAATACGGAGTGCTCTGCCACAGATATTTTCCTTTAACTGCTTCTATGGCTTTTCTTTCTCCGTCAGTTAATGCTACCCATTTTTCCAGCCCTTCAGATGTTTTAATTAAGTTACGTAACTGAAACTTGGGATCGTTCCACTCCTCGTCACTGAACGATTCTTTACTTAAGAACATACCACCTTCCTCATATACTTTTATATTCTTTATTAAGTGTGAGTCATGCTTCAAACCACGACAGTAAAATTTAGAAATAGGCGTAATAAAATAGCTATCACATCGAAAACCAGAGGAATAACTCACGAAATGAATGTGGGCATAAATAATAATGAGTGTTTTGATAACGTCTGGATAGCATTTATTAACAACAACAAGGCGTAATATAAATAAACCCGGCAACATTGCAGACTTTAAAATATATCGCCCCATTAAAAACAAATCATACTTTCAAAAACAAACACCCACTGAAAATAAATACGCTATTGAAAATACAACACCCTATATCAAAAAAAATGATTATTCTTTGCTAAATTCAGGAACAACAGGCGTAAATAAATGAGCAAATTATTTTGCTGAGGATAAATGAGAGGACGAAGCCTCTCAATGGAGATCAGATTAAGTTATAACCACTACATATTAGTCATTAATTTAATATTGGATAAATACCCGGCCCGATAGGTAATCCGGCAAAATACCATCCGATAAGCAACAACATCCAGACGATAAAAAATACCAGAGGATAAGGCAGTACCAGCGTATAGTAAGTGCCTAAACGGGCATTTTTATAATAACGCTGGAGAAATCCTAAAAAGAGAGGCAGAAAAGGTGACATCGGTGCCAAAGGGAATACAGCAGAATCAGAAATACGAAAGATGATCTGCGCAAAAGCAGGATGAAAGCCAAGTAAAATAAACATCGGCACAAAGATAGGCGCAAGAATCGACCAAATGGCTGAACCACTCGCAATAAACATGCACAAAAAAGAAGATAAAAACATCAGCCCGATAAAAGCAGGTGCGCCAGTCAGCCCCAGTGTTTCCAGCAGGCCAGTGATACCAATGGCCATAAATTTGCCCATATGGCTCCAATTAAAGAAAGCAACAAACTGAGCCAAAGGAAAAACCATCACAATGAAACCCGCCATGCTTTTCATCGGGTCAACGAGCAACTCCGGAATATCGTTGGGTGTTTTTATTTGTTTGGTAAAAACACCATATGTAATCGAAACGACGAAGAAAAACAGAATAATCAGCGGCACAATCCCTTTTATAAAAGGTGACGGAAGGACTGATCCCGTCAGAGGATCCCGCAAAAGCGCATTTTCAGGAACTACCAGCAACCCAACAATACCGATAAAAATCAGGGCCGACAGCCCGGTCATTAATAACCCGCGATTTTGTTGTGGCGTAAGCTTTTCTAATTTGTCCTCGCTATTTCCTTCCCAGACAGGTAAACGCGGCTCAATAAACTTATCCGTCAGAATTGCTCCCGCAATCGTCAGTACAATCACGGATGTCGCCATAAAATACCAATTATCAATGACACTGACATGCAAATTAGGATCAAACATTTTAGCCGCTTCCGTGCTAATACCAGACAGCAGAACATCGGTTGTGACAATCAGGAGATTTGCCGTAAATCCTGATCCTACACCCGCAATTGCAGCCAGTAATCCAGCCACTGGATGTCGCCCAACGGCAATAAACATCAGTGCTCCCAACGGGGGCATCACAACAAGTGCCGCATCCGACGAAATATGGCTAAAAAAGGCGATAAACAACACCATATAGCTGGCATAACGTTTATTGATACCCGCTGCCATTTTATACATCAGAGCTCTTAACAAACCGACTTTGTCAGCCAGCCCGGCACCAATGACTAACGCAAGAATGGCTCCGAGAGGGGTAAAGCTACTGAAATTTTTTACAATATTAGGCAGAATCCATTGTATTCCCTCAGCACTGAGTAAATTTTTAACCCTGACCATTTCTCCATCTATCGGATTTTTTACCGCCAAATCAAACCAGGATAAAATAGCGGTCGCAATCATTAACACGGCAATCAGATAGATAAATAAAACAAAAGGATTCGGAATTTTATTTCCTACTTTTTCAATCCATCCCAAAATATATCCCGGACTCTTATTTACAGATAGAGAGGCCTGATTCATAGTTTTTCCTCTGCATTTGCTGACATTGTTATGTTGTATGCGGTTGTGTCTGGATGCAGGTTTGTCCTGAACAGACAAGCCTAATAAGCGTTATTGGTGACGCTGAGCGTCAAAATCAGGTAGGTGAATGGTGATGGTTGCCAGTGTTTTCACTGCAATTGCCAGTACATCTTCATTAAAATCAAACTGCCCATGATGATGGCCTGCACTGAGTTCAGTACCGAAAATAAGGTAAGAAGCCAGACCCCCGTTTGCTTTAACCCGCTCCATAAAATAAGTTGCATCTTCTGAACCTACGGATTGACGACCGCTTTTAACAACAGATGAAAGCTCAGGAACATGCTGTTGAGCCTGCTGATAAATAAAATCGACCCATGCCGGACTGGGTTTACTACTTTTCGCTGCCCCCATTAGCTCGATTTCATACTCCACATTCTGCATTTTTGCTGCGCCTTCGATAACACCGAGGGCGTGACCGTAGATAAATTCGTTGATTTCATTCGTTTCACCACGGGTTTCCACTTTCATTAATGCATAGTCAGGAATAACATTACGACCAGTACCAGCCTGTAATACGCCAACATTAATACGCGAAATACCTTTGCTGTGATGAGAAATTGCATGCAGTCCTACCGTAGCCTGAGCCGCAGCCAACAAAGCATTTTTTCCTTCTTCCGGCTTTCCGCCCGCATGAGAAGCAGCCCCGTGATAAGTGACATCAATTTTGGTCGTCGCCAGAAAACTATCATTACCACAAACTAATTCCCCCATAGGTATACCGAGGCCAATATGGATGGCGATAAAAAAATCAACATCATCCACAACCCCGGCCTCAACCATTGATTTAGCCCCTCTTGTCCCTTCTTCTGCGGGCTGAAATATCAGTTTGATTTTTCCTGTGAGCCGATTTTCATATTGCTTCAATATACGCGCAAGTCCGAGCCCGATAGCTGTGTGACCATCATGACCACAGGCATGCATCATATGCGCATTACAGGAAGAAAAATCTTCAGCATAAGGACGATGAACATGGGTCTGATCTTCATTCAGATCAAGTGCATCCATATCAACCCGGAATGCCAGTGTCGGGCCTGCTTTTCCGGTATCCAGTGTTGCGACAATTCCGGTAAAGCCACCAGAGAAATGCGGTAACCACTCTACCCGCGCGCCCTGTTGGATGGCTCGCTGTTCTTGCTCCTGTAATGCCTGTACTGAAGGCAGCCCCATTCTCGCATCGGCTTTAATCACCTCCTGCCCCATTTTCAGGCTATAACCTAACCGGTGTAGCTCATCAGCAACAAGGGTCGCGGTTCTGAATTCAAACCAGCCTGACTCAGCAAAATGGTGAAAATCACGACGCCAGTTTTGTAGTTGTCCGGCGATTTGCCGAATAGATTCATTTAATAAAGTTTGCATATTAATTATCTCTTTTAGTTATCGCATAGGTGATCCAGCCTTAATTAAGGTAGACACGAAATGCAGCTTAAATCAGATACAATTAACTTCATCTATATAACTAATAGTTATCGCAAAAGAGAAAATAGTGATGCCAATAAAACTCAATCAGTTACGGGCTTTTGTTGAAATTAGCCGCTATGGCAGTATTCGAGCTGCAAGCCGAACCCTGTCGCTTTCACAACCCGCTTTAACGAAATCGATTCGTGAATTGGAGGATTCACTGGGGGCAAAATTATTTATACGCAGTAATCAGGGCATTCATTTAACGGAGTGCGGGCAAAGTTTTTTATCACGTGCCAGCTTGATACTTGAAGAGCTGAGAATTGCTCAGGAAGATATTCAGCAACGGATTGGCTTACTTGGTGGTGTCATCAATATTGGCGTTGCTGGCTGCATTGTTCGCACAATCATGCCACAAATCATTACACAATTTCATCGCAATTACCCCACTGTCAAATTACGTATTGTTGAAGGGCAGTTATTGGCTATGTTACCCCAACTCAGACAAGGTGAACTGGATTTCTCTGTGAATACCTATTATCCCGAAAATACAGATGCAGATCTCAGCTTTGAGAGGTTGATGGAAAAAGAGTACAAAGTGATTGTGCGTAAAGGGCACCCCAAGGAGCATGCGACCTCTCTAGAAGAGCTGTCTGATTGCAACTGGACCATGCCAACACCAAAAGGTACTTATTATCGCAGTTTGTTCGAAAGGCTTTCATTAATGGAAAGACCTCCTGTCTTCAGCGTCACGTGCGAAACATTAATGTCTTGCATGAGCCTCGTTGCCAAAAGTGATTTTGTGACCATCGTCGCTGTCGATTTAGCAGATGATGTACTGTTTCATCAGCAATTTGTCGCCCTAGATCTTCAAGAGCAGCTTCCATTAGCCATGTTTTGCCTAATTCGTCGCAAAGATACCAATTTAACCCCCGCAGGGGAGTATTTAGCCAGACTGTTTCGGATGTATTGCCGTAATTGACCGCCTGACATGCTTCCTGCTGCTAGCCAATAACTACAATGCCAAGCTGTTCCATGATTTCAGCAACCTGAGAGGGTTCCAGTTTCACCCCCTGAAAATCCACTTGCCGTATATCAATTTCTCCCAAAGCAGAATTGGCCAAGCGACTCCTGTTGATTAACCAATTTCAAGTGGGCAGTCACGACAATTTCCTACTCCCGGTAATTTATTCCGTTGGCAACAACAGCGACGCTGTATAATGTTATTCCTTAATATCACTGTGCGATATAATGGGTTATCTCTGCCATCGGGTAATTTTGCTTCAAAGAAAAGATTATTGACCAATATTTGATATTGTTCATCACTCATTCTTTCTTTAAAGTTACTTAAATACCAATACATCACATAACCAATATTATTCCATAGTAAGCGCCCATTAATTCCTTTATAAGATTCAATCTTTTCACAGACCGGAATAATATGACGATCCAATAAAGCATAATAGCGTTCCAGTAAGGATAGAGGCTCATCCATCCAGGTTAATTGATAGTAAACCATATTAGGCCGGCCGCTTTCATGAAATTCAACCTGAAAAAGATTATAATCAGCATCTGCTGCCTGAGGGTATTCCAGCAGCATTAGCATCATTGGAGGAACAACTAAACCGAAATACCACTGTGCCCATAAAGAATAAAGCCCTTTATTATTCGGCTTCTGATCACTATTTGCATAATACTCATTATGGTAACGTTGCATTAATAATAAAAATTCTTTTTCATCCGACCATTGGTGAAATACCATGCTATTTTCTGGAATATTTTCTGCATTCACTTTCATCGATGAATTAAAATGGCTGAATGCGCTGTCGAATAAACTAACAATATTATTAACATCTACTTCTGACGTTATCTGAGTCATTCTACACCCTTCCATAATATCTTGGAATAATTAATGGTTTATCGGATTCTGGATCACGGATAATTCGGCATGCCAGATCAAATACATCGGCAATACTCTGCTCTGTGATAATTTCTTCAGGCTTTCCTTCCGCATAAATATGACCATTCTTCATCATGATCAATCGTGTAGCATAGCGCAGGGCTAAATTAATATCGTGTAAAACCAATACCAGTGTTTTCCCCTGCTGATGTAAGCGCTGGCATAAATCAAGCATTTCAATCTGATGAGAAATATCCAGATAAGTCGTCGGCTCATCCAGCAGGATAATCGGCGTTTGTTGTGCCAGTGTCATGGCAAACCATGCCCGCTGACGCTGGCCTCCAGAGAGTTCGCTGATAAATCTTTCCGACATATCCCATAAATCGACAGCCTGTAAGGCTTCTCTGACAATGCGTTCATCTGTTTCTGACCATTGCCGCAGGAAAGTCTGATAAGCATAGCGACCGCGGGAAACAAGGTCATAAATCGTCAACGCTTCCGTCACAATTGCCCCTTGGGTTAACAGTGACAATTCACGTGCAACCTCTTTTGGCTTATAACGATGGATATTTATTCCATCAAGTTGAATTTCACCGTGTTGTGGATGCATGCTTCGGCTAATTGCCCGCAGCAACGTCGATTTTCCACACCCATTAGGGCCAATAATAACGCTGAACTCGTTATCGTGGATTGCCAGATTAATATCTTCAATAATCGTTTTTTTACCGTATGCCAGTGAAAGACTCCGGGCTTTAAGCCGTGAAATCACCTCTGGGGAATTCGCATCCGATGGCATTATCGTGTTCTCCTTAATTCTGCATACAGTAAATACATCAAGTAGATTCCCCCAATCACCGCAGTCACTAAACCAACAGGCAAACGTGCCGGAGTCGGTAAAATTAGGGTAATAAAATCGGACAGCAGCATCAGTAAAGCACCAACCAAAGCTGAGCAAAATAATGCCGCACCTTTCGCATGAACTAACCGACGGGCAATTTGCGGCGCAGACAGGGCAATAAAAGAAATGGGGCCGACAACTAATACTGACATTGCAGCGAAAATGACAGCCAGTAATATACTGATAATCTGGATAAGGCGTACGGGCACACCCAATGTATTAGCTATATCGTCACCAAAATGGGTATAACGTAATTGCCTGCCCAGCCAAAATAAAACGGGAGTAAAAACAACCAGCCCACTAATAATTGCCACATCCCGCCATCCCCTGCTGGCAAGGCTACCACTCAGTAATGCACGTATTTGCTGGGCCTGTTCAGCACGAATATTTGAAACAGCAAAATCAACGATTGCCATACAGAATGCAGCAATGGCCACGCCGGATATCACGATTTTACCTGTTTGCATTCTGCCAAGCCCTGCACCATTGCCGAGATAAACCAGCAATACTGCAAGCCCGGCACCTGATATTGCCCCTACAGAGGCTGGCAATACATCAGGCCAGACAAGCAATGCAACCATAATCCCCAGTGCGGCACCCGCATTGATACCAATGATGTCCGGGCTGCCAAGTGTGTTACGGGTCGTCAGCTGAAAAAGCGCTCCCGAAAGTGCCAGAGCCATTCCGGCCCCTATTGCTAACAATGCTCTGGGTAAGCGGATTTGCAATAAAATAAATTCCTGATAGGAGTTTCCTGTCCCCAGAAAGGGGTTATCCATCCCTTCCCTGCCCGATGACAAAGTCAGATAGAAAAGCGCCACCAGCAACAGCAGAATGAGCATGATTACCTTACTCGTGTGCCATGATGGGCTGATGAATATAGCTCTTCCCAGTGAGAAAGTTCTGACAGTTTGTTGCCTTATTGGCCTCGGTGAATAAATCTGAGTCATGCTCTATTCCACCATGATTTTTTGTGTCCGGTTTTTAGCAACCAGATAAAGCAACGGAGCACCAATACAGGCGGTAATAATGCCGACCATGATTTCTTCAGGCGATATTAATAACCGCCCCACAACATCTGATATCAATAACAGGCAAGGGCCGGCAAACAGGCAGTAAGGCAACAACCAACGAAAATCACTGCCTACCCATGCCCGCATCAGATGTGGTGCTGCCAGACCAATAAAAGCAATTGGGCCAGCCATTGCTGTCGCTCCGGCAGCCAACATCGTGGCACTTAATAGTGACAGAATACGGGTACGGGCAACGTTAGCGCCGAGAGCGCCTGCAATTCCCTCCCCAAAAACCATGACATTTAATGAAGCACTGAGTGAAAGCGTCAATACAATCGCCACCAGCAGGTAAGGTATCAGTAAACTGGCCTCATTCAGCGACATCGCACTCAATGAACCCACTGTCCAGAAACGGTAACTGTCCATTACCTGTGCGTTTATCAATACCACTCCCTGTACAACTGCAAACAGGCAGGCATTGATAGCCGCACCTGTCAGAACCAGCCGTACAGGGTTAGTATTACGGGCACCGCCGCTGAGTAAATAGAACAATAAGGTTGATAAACCCGCGCCAATAAATGCACTCCAAAAACGGGAGAATCCCTCTAGCGCCGGAATGAAAGAGAAAAAAACCACGGTAACTGCAGCTCCCGCATTAATTCCTAATAATCCCGGATCCCCCAACGGATTGCGCAGCAAGCCCTGAGTGACTGCGCCCGCGAGAGCCAATGCGGCTCCGGCCATCAGGCCAATAAGAGTACGCGGCTCACGGGCATTGATGACTAAATCATAGTAGCTGCCCTGATCGCCCTGCCAGTAATGCAGCCAGACTGCTGACATTGGTATTGGTTTCGAGCCCAGACTCAGACTGGCAATAATGCAAAGACAGGTCAGCAAGGCCATCAATACCAAACCCAAGATACGAACCTTACGCCGTTTAGGGTTTTTCATGTTTTGCTATCTCCTGCTTCAGCAATGGCATAAATCTGGGTAGTCCCCAACGCAAGCTCAGTGGTGAGCCATAAGACATCGACATCACAATAGATTGATCGGTCAGTGGAATATATCCTCCCTGACGTACCGCCCTGATTGAACGAAACAAAGGTTGTGCTTCTGTCTGCTGACGCTCTTTTTCACTGCTATACCAAGTCACCAGAATATCTGCACCATTAAGTAGATCCGCATTTTCCAAACCAATGTTGCCTGTAAAACTGCCAAAAGGCGCGGTCAGGGAATCAGCCAGTGGAAGTAAAGACAAACCGAGATGGACAAGGGTATCTACGCGTGGATCATTTTTGACATAGATGGATAAAGTGTTACCTGTTGTTCCGGCTTTAATATAAGCAAAAGAATAACGCGCTATATCAGGGATTGTACTTCCTGCCTGAGTCAGAATAGTATCCAGTTCGGTACTGAGCGTTTCTCCCTGTGGTATTTTATCCAGTGCGCGGGCGACTAGTTCGATCTGTTGCCGGGGTGTCGTCTGCCACGGCTTATGGGGATAGGCAACGACAGGCACAAAATGAGATAGATGATCATAATTTTCCTGTGTGATACCTGATTGTGTTGCCAGAACCAGATCCGGTTTTAATTTAATGATCTTCTCAATATCCAGCTCCGGATACATTTCGATAACCACCGGTAATTTTGCTCCGCGTCGCTCTATTTCTTCCCTGAACCAGGGTAAATATCCGTCTGTATCACCACCCCAGCGATGCGATTCAACACCTACGGGAATAATGCCAAGATCTAATAAAATATCTTCAGTACCGGTTCCCAGCGCTACAACGCGTTGCGCTGGCTGGTTAATTACCGCAGTTCCCAACTCAGTCGTAATCGTCTTAGGGTAGCCAGTGGTATTTTTCTGTAACGCGTCTGCTGGCGCTGGCTTATCACAACCTGCCAATAAACCGGCCAGCAGTACCAGCGGTACGACGACCCATATTTTGCAATGTGTGTATATTTTCTGTATCAACATTAATGGATAAAAATGCATCGCCGCTGTCCGTTAATCAGTTAGAACTTATAACGTAAAGTCGCTGAGACATTACGTGGTTCACCATAGTAGTACTGGGTGTAGCTACCAAATGAGGTGTAGTATTTTTTGTCGAACAGATTATTCAGATTAACAGTCAGGGAAATATCCGGAGTGAAATGGTAGCGTCCCATCAAATCAACCGTGGTAAAGCTACGTTGCCCATCTTCACGTATGCCATCTGGGCTATTAAGCTCCAACCGTGTTTTACCCTGCCAGTTAACACCACCACCAAGAGTCAGGTCGCTCAGGGCATCAGGTAAGGTATAAGTCGTGAATAGCTTGAACAAACGGTTTGGTTTATCTGTATTGGTACGTTTACCGTCAGGCAATGTAGCGCGGAATTGGGTGTACCCAGCGTAAATACGCCAGTTATCGGTAATCTGACCAGTAATTTCAGATTCAAAACCACGGGTTTTTACTTTATTAACGACAGTATAAACAACTGAGTTCTTTGGAATCTCCGGATGCCTCTGTGGGGAATTATCACGGATTGTGTAATTATTTTGATGGATCTCGAAGAGAGCCAGAGAATAATCAAGGCCGTTATCAAAAGCGACACCTTTCAGACCTAACTCGTAATTTTCTCCGGTAACTGGCTTCAGCAGTTGGTTATCACGGTTAATCCGGCCTTCCGGTTCAAAAATTTTGGTATAGCTACCATAAACGGAGAAATCGGAAGTGAGGTTATAAACTAATCCACCATATGGCAAAAATTCATTATTGTAGGTGCCATTCTGCGGTGTACCAAAATTATCACCACGGGTTTTCCAGTTTGTGATACGCCCACCAAGAATCAGCGTTAATGGATCGGCTAATGATAGCTGAGTAACCGCATAACCCGCTGTTTGCTCTATGTAGCCATCTGAACCATTATCTCGGGTTTCACTCCAGATTGGCTCAGGATAATCCCATGAAGGCTTAGTGAAATCACCCAATGGATATTTATTACAGCTAAAAGATGACTTCATACATGGAGCATTGTAGTAGTCATTCCTGAAGTTCTGTTTTTGGTAGTTCAAACCAAAACTAGCGTGATGAATACGCCCCAGTAATCCGTAATTACCATTGACCTGTAAATCAACGTTGCGCTGATGTCGGGTTCCATCGATCAATGTTATATTTCCCGGATACATTCCCTCATTCGTCGCCCGATCAGGAAAACCCGTTGCCCATAATACTTTTTGATCAAGGACATTATTGTCATAAGTAAAGGTTCCTTTCACACCCCAGCCATTATCGAATTTATGTTGTAAGCTGGTAAAAACAGAGGACGAACGGACTTTTGAGAATGCCCAATCAGGTGCATAACTGTTACTACGTTTATAATCAGTTTTGCTGCCATCTTTAAAATAAATCGGCAAACCACCAAACATTCCGCCACGGGTATGGTTAATCTGATAATCAGCACCAATAGTTAGCAGAGTATTCGCTGTCAAGTCAGCTTCAATAATGCCGTAGAATGGGTATTTCTCGTGCTGGTCACGATCAATAAAAGAGTTGGAACGCTGGTAAGCTGTGACAAAACGGCCTCTAATTGTGCCGCTTTCATTTAATGAGCTGGATAAATCAAGGCCTGTTCGCCATTTATCCCAGGAACCGCCTTCCAAAGTAACTTCACCACGGAATTCTTTGGTTGGGCGTTTACGGATCACATTCACTGCCGCAGAAGGTGTACCCGGCCCCACCATTAAACCCGCAGCACCACGCACAACTTCCAGACGATCAAACATGATGGTATCCATCAGGTTATCACCGTAATTAAAGCGAATGTCGTAAAAGGTTGGTACGCCATCACGCAACATATTTCTGACCGTCATTCCCCTTGACGAAAAGGTAAAGCGATCGCTGTCAGCCTGATTCACTGTCATGCCTGTAATGCTGCCAATAGCACTTTTTACACTGTCCAGATTCTCATCTATCATCAACTGCTTAGTCATCACACTGACACTTTGTGGCGTTTCACGTGCAGACAAATTCAGGCCGGTTGAGGTTACCATTGAAGTCGTATTGTACATCTCGCTGTCTTCAGTAACTCCTTCATGTCCCGGAGTTCCTGCTATTACGACAATTTTATCATTCTGCCCATGCCCTTCTTCCGCTATTGCCGTACTGTTCCCTGCAATAAGCAGCGGGATTAGGACTGAAAGTAATTCTTTCTTAGTTAAATGATTGCGATGAGAAATTATGTTAATCACTCTTTTTTGTCCTGTTATCAAAATGATTTTCTATTATTTTTTTTCATTTTTTTGATTATTTATCTGAATGGTGATCCTGTATTTTCTCTTAGAGAATTCAGGAACCAAGTTCAGCTCCGGTGTACAGCGAGATCATGTAATAAAATTTTTCATTCATATCCATTACCACATCTTGTATTCATAAGAGACACGCTTTATAGAGTGACAATTTATATAAACCAGAATATCGTTCTCTAATCCCGGATATTAACTGTGGTTCAGCAATGATGTTTTTACTTTAGCGAATGATAATTAAAACCATTATCATTAACAACCATGTTACTGCAAAGGTTTTATACATAACGCATTTCAGGATAAATTACGGCGACCGGGAATGATTGGGATAAGCAGCCTTAGCTAGCAAAGAAGTCACTCGAAAGACGAAGGAAATGGGTAAAGATAGGCTCGAAGATATAACATAAGGAACCTGAATAAATTTCAAAAATAATATTTGTGATATTAAAACCTAATTATTACGCTTGATATTATTTATTAAATTTAATTGTTGTGAGTTATTTATTTTTTCAAAAGAATAAGGCTCTGATTGAAAATTCAGAGCCTTATTTATAAAAGAAGTTATATTCTTTATTAACAATCAGATTTTATTCTGACGCCACCATTCCGCCAGCATAACCCCTGTTGCGACAGAAACGTTCAGGCTTTCAACCCGACCAGTACCACCAATCGAGAGACGGATATCACCATCTTCCCAGACGCTGTCACTCAGGCCGTCGCCTTCCTGCCCCAGTACCAGAACCATTTTTTCAGGAAGTTTAGCTTCTGCCAGTTTTGTGCTGCCTTTATGACTTGATGTGGTCACAATGGTATAACCTGCATCACGGAATTGGCTCAGTGCTGTGGTAAAACCATCTGCATCAATACCTTTAACGTGTTCAGCACCACCTTCCGCAGTACGGACTGCCGCACCAGATTCCAGCATTGTCGTATCCTGCAATATCACACCCTGTACGCCAAAATGAGCACAGCTACGCATAATTGCGCCGAGGTTATGTGGATTACCGACATTTTCTAATGCCAATACGCAATCTTTTGCCGGAGCCTGTTGCAGATAAGTTTCAGCATTCAGGCCATTACGTTTTTTAATCAGAAAACAAACGCCGCCATGATGCTCCGTACCGGATGCTTTTGCTAATTCTTCATCATCCACTACATGGTAAGCCTTACGGTTTGCTGCCATCCATTTCAGTGCATCACGAAAACGAGGGGTTACTGACTGAACAAACCATGCTCTCACAATTGCATCCGGGCGATTCTGGAACATTGCCTGACACGCATTTTCGCCATAGATCCGGGTTTCTTCCAGTCTCTGACGACGCAGTTGTTCAGGATCGATATGGCTTCTGCCACTAATGCCGCCATGATCAGGTTTTGACTCTTCATCTGGCGAGCGGGAAACTGTTCTCCATGGAGAACGCTCTTTTGGTTGCTCAGGACGATCATTGTCGTAACGTCTGCCGCCCTGCTCGCGTCCTTTACCTGACGGGCGTTTATTGTTGTTATGACGATCATTGCTGTTACGGCGATCATTGTTGTTACGACGATCGTTATTATTACGGCTGTCATTGCTGCCCTCATTACGGACATACATTACTTTGACTTTGCCACTCTTACCACTATAGGAATCGTTCATCTATTTCTCCAACTTCTCTATGGCGCGCAGATTACCCGATGTTCGCTTCCGAAGCTACCTCTGGCAACGACAATCAATTAAAATATCCGTCAATTTTCTTCTGACTTTGCACATGAGCATTTCTGAGTTCTTAAATGAGAAATAACAACGCCGTTTATCAGCTTCGCCAACACCGTCTTGCGCGTTCTACCCGCCCTTTTCAAGCAAGAGGCTGTCGGGTTAAACGTTGTACGTACTGTTTATTACCCCAAAAAAGATGTCTGTGTGAAAATATTTCACCTGCAAAAGCTGACAGCCGTTTTTGCCTTATTATGTTTGATACTGAGCCAATGAAGCCCAGTAATACAGGAAAGTTAATTGCAGATGTTTTGCCTGATACACAGGCTTTTCTGTGGTCAAGGACTGAGCCTGATCAAAGAATGCTTGATGTACTGCGTGATCCTAACCGGCAACCTTATCTGATTTTTCCTGATAGTTACGCCACACCATCGCGAACTGTGTATCAGCAACTGCCAGACACGCCAAAAGCGCCGCTATTCATTATATTGGATGGCACCTGGCCTGAAGCAAGAAAAATGTTTCGCAAAAGCCCGTATCTGGATGATATTCCTTTGTTATCAATCAATAGCATTGCCAAAATCGACTATTTACTGCGAATGCCATCAAGGGAAGAGCAACACTGTACTGCTGAGGTCGCTGCCGCAGCGTTAGAGTTAGCCAATGATTTTGAAGCATCCCAACAATTATTGAACCATTTCAATCATTTTCGGGAACAGTATCTGGCTGGGAAATCAAATCATCCAGCGGTATAAATCACAGTAATTCCTGTCGATCACGGCTAAAGTTATTCATGGTAGTTGCTTAACTAATGATGACGTGATCTTAACAAGGAGCGAAAAATGAGCCAGCGTGGACTTGAAGCCCTACTGCATCCCAAATCCATTGCCGTTATCGGAGCTTCCGAGAAACCAGAAAAAGCCAGTTCGCTCCTGATGCGGAATTTGTTAGCAGGAAATTTTACCGGCCCGATCCTTCCCGTCACTCCCAATAAAAGTTCTGTTCTCGGTGTGCTGGCATATCCTTCTATCGACAAGCTACCCTTAACACCCGATTTGGCGGTTATTTGTACTCATCACAGCCGTAACTTACCATTATTAGCCCAACTGACCGAGCTGGGATGTACAACGGTTATCATTCTCTCATCCCATCCCTCCCAATTTGCTGAACTGAAGCAATACAGCCAGAAACATCATATCCGCATTCTTGGGCCTAACAGCCTCGGTATTCTGGCCCCGTGGATCGGGCTGAATGCCAGTTTCTCTCCTATTCCTATTCTAAAAGGAAAACTGGCTTTTATTTCGCAATCAGCCGCAATATCCAACACAATTCTGGACTGGGCAAACCATCGCAATATCGGTTTTTCGTATTTTATTGCACTGGGAGATAGCGTTGATATTGATATTGATGATCTACTGGATTTTTTAGCGCGAGATAGTAAAACCAGTGCAATCCTCCTGCATCTGGAACATATTAGCGATGCCCGCCGTTTCCTTTCCGCTTCACGCAGCGCGTCACGCAATAAGCCAATTCTGGTAGTTAAAAGCAGCCGTACCCGTAAAGCGCAGCAGTTACTGGGAGAACAGCAAAATTTTGATGTCGCTTATGATGCCGCAATTCAAAGAGCCGGATTGTTACGCGTACAAGATACGCATGAAATGTTTTCTGCTGTCGAAACACTGAGTTTTATGCGTCCACTACGTGGAGAACGCCTGTTAATTGTCAGCAATGGCACAGCTCCGGCCGCTATGGCACTGGATGAACTAATCAGAAGAACCGGTAAATTAGCTGACTTAGAAGAAGAAACTATTGCTAAATTGGTCAGTGTACTACCGGATGTACAAATCTTACAAAACCCTTTGGATCTCGGGGACGCTTCGTCAACTGCACAATATATTGACGCGCTGAAAATACTGTTAGATAGCCGTAGCTATGATGCCTTATTGTTGATTCATTCTCCGTGTGCAATTTCCGACAGTATGCAAACAGCCGTAAACGTTATTCGGACTATCAAAGAACATCCCCGTGGAAAATGGCTGACAATATTCACGAATTGGTGTGGAGAATATTCTTCGCAGGAAGTAAGGCGATTATTCAGCGAAGCCGGGATCCCAACCTATCGCACCCCTGAAGGAGCGGTCACCGCATTTATGCATATGGTGGAGTATCGCCGTAATCAGAAACAACTCAAAGAAACACCTGCCCTGCCAATTGGTATTACTTCAAATACGGCCCACGCCCATGATTGTATTCAACAGGCCCTTGATAAGGGTAATACTCAGTTAGATACTCATGAGGTGCATTCTATTCTTGAAGCCTATGGACTGAATACGTTGCCGACATGGATTGCTCACTCAAGTGACGATGCGGTCAGTATTGCAGAAAAAATTGGTTATCCTGTGGCGCTGAAACTTCGCTCACCTGATATTCCTCATAAATCAGAAGTACAGGGTGTCATGCTTTATCTTCGTACTGCAGAAGAAGTGAAAACCGCAGCTCAGGCCATTGTTGAACGTGTAAAACAGAATTTTCCGCAAGCCAGAATTGAGGGGTTATTGGTGCAGAATATGGCAAACCGTGCCGGTGCACAGGAACTGAGAATTGCCATTGAGCAGGATGAAGTTTTTGGCCCTTTAATTATGCTTGGAGAAGGCGGGATAGACTGGGTTAATGAAACGCAGGCGGCGGTTGCTCTGCCACCGCTTAATATGGCTTTGGCCCGTTATCTGGTCATTCAGGCGATTAAGAGTGGTAAAATAAAATCCGGAGCATCATTGCAGCCTCTCGATATTCCCTCACTGAGCCAGCTGCTGGTGCGGGTCTCTAATTTACTGATCGATTGCCCCCAAATCATCCGTCTGAATATTCATCCATTACTGGCTTCGGGAAGTGAATTTACACTTCTGGATGTCACAATGGAATTAACCCCAATCACTGACGATCCGCGGAATCGACTGGCAATTCGGCCTTATCCTAATGAACTGGAAGAAACTATCTATATCAAAGACGATTTTACCTGTTTGCTACGCCCGATTCTGCCGGAAGATGAACCGCTATTAAAAGAATTCATTGAGCAGGTAACAAAAGAAGATCTTTATTATCGTTATTTTAGTGAGATCAATGAATTTACTCATGATGATCTCGCGAATATGACTCAGATTGACTATGACCGTGAGATGGCTTTTGTCGCAATACGTCATCCGACAACAAAACCAGAAATTATCGGTGTCGCACGTGCTATGGCTGATCCCGATAATATCGAAGCAGAATTTGCTGTATTGGTGCGATCGGATCTGAAAGGAATCACGTTAGGATCTCAGCTTATGGCTAAACTCATTCATTACGCCAAAGAACATGGCATACAGGTCTTGACTGCGATAACAATGCCAGAAAACCGCAATATGATCAGGCTGGCTAAAAAACTGGGATTTACCATCGATATCCAGTTAGAAGAAGGTATCGTTAATCTTGTTTTAAAACTTTAGCCACAATTGACAAAACTAGTGGTATCATCGCCAGATCATTTTGATTCACAAATTTACGATGGGATTATAACCATCCAAACTAAGAGAAAAATCGCACTGTGATGTTGTCTAAATTTAAACAAGCAAAACACCAACAACACCTTGCACAACTGCCTAAATTACCACAGTCAGTTGCTGATATTGAAACCCTTTATCAATCTGAAGAGTTTCGCAGCACACTGTTGGAACGCATTGCAGGCGCCAAAAAGCATATTTATATCGCCGCATTATATTTAGAACATGACGATGCCGGTCAAGATATTTTAACTGCGTTATATGAAGCCAAGCAAAAACGGCCTGAACTGGATATCAAAATTCTGGTTGACTGGCATCGCGCGCAACGTGGCCGTATTGGCGCACAAGCAGCTGCAACAAATGCAGACTGGTATTGCTCTATGGCTGAAAAATACCCGAATGCCCATATCTCCATTCTTGGTGTTCCCGTCAATACCCGTGAGGCGCTAGGTGTCTTACACTTAAAGGGGTTTATCTTTGACGACACTGTGATTTACAGTGGTGCCAGCATTAATAATGTCTATCTGCACCGCCATGAAAAATATCGTTATGATCGTTATCATTTACTGCATAATGCGAAGCTCGCAGCCATCATGAAGCAGTATATAGATGACAGCATTATTTCTGACAAAGCAGTCAATAATCTGGCCTGCCCAAACCGCCCTCGTAGCCTTGAAATAAAGAATTTTATCAGACAATTTCGGGGCCACTTACGTAGTGCTACATATCATGTTGAAAATCAGGCTTCAAATGAAGAGCTGGCAGTCACTCCGCTTGTTGGATTAGGCAAAAAAAATCCGCTGAATAAAACTATCTGCCATCTGATCGCCAGCACCGAGGAGAAGTTAGTCATCTGTACTCCTTACTTTAATTTACCGGCAGTACTGGTGCGTTCTATCTCAAGGTTGTTGCGACAAGGAAAACAGATTGAAATTATCATTGGCGACAAAACAGCTAATGATTTTTATATCCCGCCCGAAGAGCCATTCAAGATTATCGGGGCCTTGCCTTATCTCTATGAGATTAACTTGCGTCGTTTCACTAGTCGATTGCAACACTTTATCGATAGCCAGCAACTGACTATCCGGCTGTGGAAAGATGAAGATAATAGCTATCACTTAAAAGGCGTCTGGGTCGATAATAAATGGCAGTTGATCACCGGTAATAATCTCAATCCACGAGCGTGGGGACTGGATTTAGAAAATGCTATTCTTATTCACGATCCGCATAAAGAAATGCAAGAACAACGCTCTTTAGAACTGGATTCTATTCGCACTCATACAACGGTTATTAGCAGTTATCAGGAACTGGATAGTATACAGCTCTATCCCGTTAAGGTTCGCAAATTAATACGCCGTTTACGTCGTATTCGTGTTGACCGCCTGATCAGCAGAATATTGTAAACATAGATAAATATTTATCTCATTTATTAATCCTCTCTTGTCATAACAAGAGAGGATTTTTTGTATCTTATTTATCAAAACGCTATTATTTATTAAATTATTAATAATGGCGAAAAATAAGATGAAAAAGGCCGGAAGAAATAAATTTATAAATATATTAATAGTAATATCCCTCCTATCTACCACTACCGCATGTACTAATATTCGCCAGGCAAATGATACCTGGACCGGCAAGGATAAAGCCCAACATTTTCTATTTTCTGCTGCCATAGCCGCTGCGGGTAACGCTTATGGCGATCACCAGAACTGGAAACATCGCGAAAGTGCTCAATTTGGTTTATTACTATCGATTGGACTTGGTGCTGCAAAAGAATTTTATGATAGCCGCCCTACTGGAACAGGCTGGAGCTGGCAGGATTTTGTGTACGATGTAGCTGGGGCAGTGACAGGTTATAGTCTTTATCAGTATTTAAAATAGCCCGATAATTATATCCGTGAATTGGTTTTCTATCTCTAAAAATAAATTTTATATATTCCAGAAACGCAAAAAAGCCATCCGATGAAGGATGGCTTCTCTGACAAAGTGATGTCTGGCAGTGTCCTACTCTCACATGGGGAGACCCCACACTACCATCGGCGCTACGGCGTTTCACTGCTGAGTTCGGCATGGGGTCAGGTGGGACCACCGCGCTATTGCCGCCAGACAAATTCGGGTTGTTATCTCGAACAAGCTGTGACCGTCTTTATAGGGTCATTTTTCTCTGAAACTGCGTCTTTCTCTCAATCCCCGCAAAACACCTTCGGTGTTGTCAGGTTAAGCCGCACGGTTCATTAGTACTGGTTAGCTCAACGTCTCGCAACGCTTACACACCCAGCCTATCTACGTCCTCGTCTCGAACGTTCCTTCAGGATTCTCTAGGAATCAGGGAAGACTCATCTCAAGGCAAGTTTCCCGCTTAGATGCTTTCAGCGGTTATCTCTTCCGCACTTAGCTACCGGGCAGTGCCATTGGCATGACAACCCGAACACCAGT